>JALRCC010000050.1 GCA_023257495.1 Rugosibacter sp.
GACGATAGCGGCTCCACCGACTTTTCCGCAACCACACCCGTACTCGGTCTTACCTGGCGAGCCAATCCGGCATGGAATGTCTATGCAGCTTACGGACAGGGTTTTGAGACACCGACGATGAATGAACTCTCTTATCGGCCGAACGGAACTGCCGGACTCAATCTGGCGCTAAAGCCTGCCAAGAGCGATCACCTCGAAATCGGCACAAAAATGCTGCTCGGCCAAAGCACGCGTCTGAATGCCGCTGTGTTTTTTATTGAGACCCGCAATGAAATCGTCACTGCGAGTAATACTGGCGGACGCGCCACATTCCAGAACGTTGATGGAACGTATCGCAAAGGATTTGAACTGAGTCTGGAAAGTGCTCTGGAAAACAATTTTGCAGTAGCAGGCAGCTACACATGGCTCAATGCCAAGTATTCCGAAAGCTTTCGTTCCTGCCGGATAACGGGATGTACGCCAGCGACCTCAATCACCATTCCCGCCGACAACCACATGCCGGGAATCCCGGCAACGTCAGTCTATGGCAAGCTATCCTGGACGCATCCGGCCAGCGGTTTTGTCAGCGCCATTGAAATACGGCATGTTGGGCGGGTATTCGTGAATGACGAAAATTCCGATGCGGCTCCTGCTTACACCATGGCCAACTTGCACTTCGGTTTTGAGCAGAAAACTGTCGGCTGGAAACTCAACGAATTCCTCCGCATCGATAATGCCAGCGACAAGAAATATGCAGGCTCGGTTATCGTGAATGAAGGCAACGCACGTTACTTTGAACCTGCCCCGGGGCGCAACTGGCTCGCCGGAATTTCTGCCGCGTACTCTTTTTGATAGCTTCAGTCTAGAAGATTCAAGCCTTGTCTTTGGTCTCTTGAACCACTTTGATTGCCTCAACCGGCGCGATGATGTTGACTTCATCACCAATGCCCGGCAAACCATAGTTCATGCCAAAATCGGCACGGTGGATCGTCGTTTCAATATTCGCGCCACATACCTCGCGGGGCAGCATGGGATGCTTGCCGCAACTGATCATCACAGCCAGCGTCACTGGCCGTGTCACGCCCAGCAAGGTCAGCTCACCTGGAATGAAATTTACCTTGGCATGCACTGGCAACTGGAATTCAGGGAATGAAAATCGGATCGTCGGATATTTATCCGTATTCAAGAAATTTTCCCCGCGCATGTGCTTGTTCCAATCCTCCAGCCCCATGTCCACTGACGTGGCATCAATGACAATTTCTCCTGAAACCTTGCGCTGCGCCGGGTTGGTTTGATCATAGTGAATCGTGCCAGTCGTTTTGTTAAAGCGCCCACGCTGAATACTGAACGAGAAATGCTCCACTTCAAACACGGGGAAAGTGTGGCGACTATCGACCGTATAAGTTTCAGCGTGCGCCACGTTCATTAATGAAAATACTGCACCTGCGTGGAGCAAGGCTTTAAAAGGCAAGGAAGTTTTCATGGGATGCTCACAAGGTTAAACGAAGCCCGAAATATACCGCTCTTGGCGCACCCGGTGCATAGAAAGTTTCATGCGCCCACTGGGCAGAATTGGTTTGGAATACCCCTGCCGCATCGAAGGGATTTTGCCCTAGCGCCCCCGCGCTTGCATAATGCCGATCAAAAATATTATTCACCCGCCCGAATAACTCCCAACCCCGATCCAGGGTTACGCGAACACCCAGATTAAACACTGCATACCCCTTGGCCTTGCCACTGCCGAGAAATGCACCCCCTGCCTGATGCGCATTATTTTCGTTACCCCGGACATATTGCGACGAATATCCCGCAGCATCAGCAATCAGTAACCAGCGATCATTCAGGGTGTAATCCGCGCCCAGCTTCACACTATGTAACGGAATACCCGGCAGGCGGTTGCCCGGCTGAACATAAATCTCATCTGCCGCACAGCGGGCATCCATTCCTTGCGAACTGCTATCCAGCGAGAGCAGGCATGCGGCTGAGCGGTAAGCAGCCTTGACATAGCTGTACCCTACGCGCCAGTCGATGGCACCTTGTTGCGCCGAAAAATCCAATTGCACGCCTTGACGACGCGTACGGCCAAAGTTGGTGAAATAGCCTTGGCTCGTGGACGTACCCACAAACAGGATGTCATCATGATTTTCAGCCGAGAAGGCCGCCGCATTCCATTTCAGCCTGCCATGCTGTCCGCGCAAGCCTGCTTCTAGCGTGCGTGTCGTCACCTGCTTTAAATAAGGATCGGATTGCATGGCATTGGGCAATGAACACGGATTGGTCGGGTCGGCACAGCCCAGCTCAATCGGGCTGGGTGCTCGATTGCCTTGCCCCGCGCTGGCAAAAATTGTCACTGCGGGCGTCAGTTGCCAGCTGGCACCAAGCGACGGGTTGAGTTTGGTATAGGTAAAGTCGCCTTCAAGCGCAGGCGCATTGGGGCCCTGGTCGTGTGTTGCAACGCGGGTGTGATTGAATCGCAGCGACGTGGTGATGGCCAGCGCGGGCATTGGCTTCCAGGTATCGGTAGCAAACAGGCTGCCATTGCGCGTCGTGCCAATCAGCTGATTGTCGAGCACTTCGCCACCGCCATGGATAACGCCGCGTTGAGCATCAAAAATACCTTCTTCACTCGTCTGCAAAAATGAAGTGTGACTGGCGTCATACGTCGCACCAAAGGCAACATGATTATTGTCATCCTGTCGCGACCATTGCAGCGCCGCACCCCAACCCGACTGCGTGCTGCGCGTACGATTATTCGCCGCCGTCTCATCATCAAATCCAAGGCCACCATTTACATTCATGGCACCATCATTTGGCCCACCTTCAAATTCACCATTGACATCACCGTTCAACGTCTGTGTCCGGTGGTGACGGTGATACAGCATTGCCGACAAACGCGATTGTTCGTCCAGCCAGTAACCAACGCCAAGGTTCAACAGATCAAGACGATTTTGCGTGCGGTCAGGTTGGGTGAAAATGGCCTCACGCCGCGCCTGCAACATCGACTCGGGCAAGAGTCCGTTACCGGTGAGATCGGTCGTTGCGTGCGTCCAGGCCAGATCCATCTCCAATGGGCCGTCATGGTGCGAGAGCTTGCCGAACAACTGATTCACGGTTGAAGGCGAGAAATCACGCCAACCCTCTTCGCGAAAAGCGGTGCCTGCGATATAAAAACCCATGTTGCCCACCTTGCCTGAAAAGTCGGCGCTGGCAGTACGGCGACCGTCGCTGCCGCCTTCGGTTTCCAGGCTACTCCCTGCTCCATCCAGCCCGCTCTTGGTATGAATCGACAACGCACCACCCAGCGTATTCAAGCCAAACAGCGGGTTTGATCCAGGAATCAGGTCAATGCTGGCAATCGCCTGGCGCGGAATCACATCCCAATTGACACTATCGCCAAACGGCTCATTGATGCGTACACCGTCCTGATATACCGACAAGCCTTGCGGCGTGCCAAGCAAGGGGCTCAGGGTGAAACCACGATAATTCACGTCGACTTGAAACGGGTTGCCCTGAATTTCGTTCACCGTCACCGCGTTGAGTCGTGCATTCATCAATTCAGGTAGCGCAGCGGCATCACTTGCACGCATGGTGCGCTGATCAAGCGACTGGATACTGGAGGGAATGTCGCGCTTTGGTTGATCCAGCCCCTTCATCGGCAGAACACCAATCACTTCAATGGCCGGCAGACTCAAGGCCAGGTCTGTTTGGCTTTTGTCTTCTGCCCAGGCGCTAGTCGCACCAAGCCCTGCAAAAGCCATCAACATCCAGCGTAGCATGCACAATTGCTGGTGGCAGAACGAAAAATGATAGTGCATACCCCGACACGCCCCTCAAGAAAAATGCCCGATCAGCGCTTATGCGCATGATAGGATGCAGCGTTGTGCCACGGCACTTCGCCACTCAGTTAACCATCTCACACCATGAAAATATCTACTTCACTCCCTGCCCTTTTGCTGATCATCGCAGGGCTGCTCATCACACCGACGCATGCTGCATCCCCTGCCCCATTGGCTTATATCCCCAATGAAAAATCCGGCTCCATCTCGATTATAGAGACGACAACACAAAAAATAGTCGATACGATCGCCACCGGTGGTGCGCCACGCGGGATTGTGGTTTCACCGAATGGCAAGTTTCTGTATGTCAGCGACCGCAATGCCAATGGGTTAGTCGTGATTGACCTAGCCAACCAAAAAATCACCACGCGCATTCCCCTGGGTGAGTCACCCGAAGGCGTGAGTATTTCGCCAGATGGACGCTGGGTGGTCGCAGCCATTGAATTAACCAACAGCGTGACCTTCATTGATACGGATACCCAACGCGTCGATTTCTCGATCAAGACCTCCGGTAAGAATCCGGAGCATGCCGAGTTCAGCCCGGATGGTCGCTGGTTATTGGTAAGCGCCGAAGAAGCCGATAGCGTCGATGTGATCGATGTGGCAGCACGTCGCGAAGTGAAATCCATCACCGTTGGCGCACGGCCACGCGGCATCGGTTTTCTGCCCAATGGTAGCCAAGCCTATGTCGCTTGTGAGCTACCTGGCATGATATATGTCATCGACATGGCAACGCAGGCAGTGGTTAAAACAATCAAGGCAGGAAATTTTGCCAATGGCGTCGCTGTTGCCCCCAATGGAAAACATGTGTTCATTTCCAATGGTCGTGACGCCTCGGTGTCTGTGATTGATGTGGCAAGCCAGCAAATAACTGCCACGATCCCGGTCGGTAATCGCCCCTGGGGGCTCGCCATAACACCTGACGGAAGCCATGTCTATATAGCTAATGGCCGCTCTAACAGTGTGTCTGTCATCCATGCGGAAACCCATCAACCCATTGCGACCATTCCTGTAGGTGATGCGCCTTGGGGCGTCGTTATTCACTGATCCTTGAATTTTTACAGCAGCAAAAACACCATCAGCGGCAACGTAAAGAAAAAGCCGAGGGTAGAAACCACCATCACCGCAGCGAGTATTTCTGTATCCAGACCAAATCGTTCCGATAACAGAATCGTGGCCATCATCGTTGGCATGCCGGCCAGCAAGATCATGACTTGGGTTACCTCCGTCATGCCCAATAGCGGTAGCGCAACCGCCGCAACGATCGCCGGCATCACAATGAGCTTGATGGCACTCGCCATGAGAATCATGCGTGGCGAGCGTTTGACGGTTTCAAGCGAGATGGACATGCCCACGGTGAGCAGCATCGAAGGCACCACGGCCTGCCCCAGCAAATGCGCGGTGGTGCCCACCCATTGCGGCATGGGAATCGCAAAAAAATTCACCATCAGACCCGCAAAAAATGCCCAGACGGGCGGCATTTTGAGTATCGTCATGGCAAAGGCGCTGAGCTTGAAGGATTGCTCCTTCGTGCCCATAACCGAGGCCACGCCAGCACCGAGCGTCCAATAAAGCAGCGATATGCCGATAACATCAGCATAAATGGGATAGCGTGCCGCATCCGGCCCGAAAAGTGATTGCAGCACAGCAATCCCCATGGACAGAATATTGCCAAAAGAGCAGCCTATCAGCAAAGCACCGATTGCCGGAGCAGAGATACCCCACACACCCCGCAGGCGAGAAAACACCAACCAACCCAGCCCCATGGCCGCCAGCAAACCAAACCAGATGGATGCAGGCACCAAAAAAATCTCGCGCCCGAAATGGACGCGGCTGATCACATCGTAAGCGATTCCCGGATAAAACAAATAAAGCACCAACGCATTAATGGTGCGCCGTGTATCAACCACAGTCAACCCAGCCGGTGTCTTTATGCGCCAGACAAACCCGAGCGCAATCAGTGCGATGAGTGGCGCAACCCCACGCTCGACCGAGGCCAGAAGCTCAGGCAGCATAGCAACTCACTTTGAAGACCGCGTCAAAAAAGTACTTGTCCACAACGATGTTGTACTTTCCTTGCCCAAATTCGACGATTCGTGCCGTATTACCAGCGCCGACTTTTTGAAAATTCATATACATGGTTCAGGTTGGTGTCACAATGAACGAATCGCAAAAAAAAAGAAGCATCAGCGTTAGCTCATGCTTCTTGTTTATTGATGATGCCCAGAGGTTCTAACGTGCGCTAACGTAAGCCCACAATGCCTCGACTTCTTCAGGCGTAACAGAACCTTCCCACGCAGGCATGGCACCCTTGCCTTTTAAAACCGACTGCACAAACCGGGCCTTTTGATCAAGCGGGAACGTACGCAAATCAAATGTCGACGCCCCTGCGTTAACCAGATTCACCCCATGACACCGGGCGCAAGCATTGGCATAGACTCGCTTGCCCTGCTTTATAGCTTCTGGTGTTGCAGCTTTAGCCACTCCAGGGGTCGGCGCAACCGATGGCGCTGGCGTTGGCTGCTGACTTGGTGTTAGCTGTTCCACAACGGTTGCTGGAGTCACTGCCTCAGCTGCAACTTCGGCAACTTTTGTCTGAGCTGAAACAGGAGCTGCTTCGTGTGCGCAACCACCAGCCAGTAGCAAGGCACTCAGCAGAAAGCCGCATAGGGCACTTTGGGAATAGGAACGAATATTTAGCATCATTTACCTAACTTGAAAGTCCAAACCGATGAACCAGGAGGCACATTCGCCAAATTAGGATCACCCGAAATCGCTTGATAAAGGTTGGCCGAGCCGCTGACCACTGTAATGTATTGCTCGCCATTGCGCTCCCAGGTAATCGGCAAGCTGGTAATGCCAGACCCGGTCTGGAAACTCCAGAGCTTCTTGCCCGTATCGCTATCCAGTGCGAGGAACTCACCTGTCATTGCGCCTACAAAAACAAGGTCACCCGCCGTTGCCAACACACCACTGAGGTATGGAGTCTCCAACTCAATCGACCACCTGGGCTTACCGGTCAATGGATCAAGCGCACGTAACGCACCGCGTTTACCATCTTCAGGCGCGGGGAAGCCGCCCATCTCAATACCCAGATACCATGTGCCACGACGGTACTCAGGCTTCGTCGTTTTAAAACGCATGCCCATATTGACGGTGTTAACGTAGGCCAGATTACGTTTCGGATCAAACGCCATTGGTGCCCAGTTTTTAGCGCCAAAAGCACCAGGCCAGACTTCATGGAACTCATCAGACTCCAAGGACGCCTTCACTTTTTTGGTCATTTCTGACTCGATCGGGCGACCCGTTTTCATGTCTATCCCGTTTGCCCAATTCAACTTCTTGGCAAACTGGTTAGCGCGTAGCAATTGACCATTCGTGCGATCAATCACATAAAAATATCCATTGCGATTGGCCTGCATAATCACTTTACGCATCTGGCCATCAATCTTGAGTTCCGATTGCACCAGTTCATTCACGCCGTCATAGTCATAAGCATCATTCGGGGAGAACTGGTAATACCAGGCAAGCTCGCCGGTTTTTGGGCGTATGGCCAACACCGAGCAAGAGTAGAGATTATCTTTGCCTAAACCACGAGCATTCGCGTTCCACGGCCCGCCATTACCCGTGCCCCAATAGACCAGATCAAGATCGGGGTCGTAACTGCCGGTAATCCAGGTAGGCGCGCCACCCTTGAGATAGACTCCGTCTGCCCAGGTGTCGCCATGTTTTTCATTAGGTGCAGGAACCGTCCAGACATGCCAGAGGGATTTTCCGGTTTGTGGATCCAGACCCTCAAGAAAGCCACGAGTACCAAACTCACCCCCCGAGTTGCCCACCATCACCACACCATTGGCCACTAGCGGTGCCAGCACAAATGCGTAGCCTTCTTTATAGTCAGCCAGCTTGGTTTCCCACAACAACTTGCCCGTTTTGATATCCAGTGCCATGACGCGAGCATCGACTGTCGTGCGGAATAGTTTGTCACCATACACTGCCGCACCACGCGACTGGGCACCACAGCAAAGAGAGGCATACACATCTTGCGGCAGACTCACCGGCGTCTTCCATTTTTGTCGGCCTGTCAACGCATCAATAGCCACCGTTGCCGTGTGCGTAGTGACATACATCATGCCGTCAACGACCAGTGGCTGCACCGAAGCGTTGGCAGAATGGTCAAGACTCAAGTTCCACAGCGGGGTCAGCTTGCCTACTGTCTTGCGGTTAATTTTTGCCAGCGGACTATACCGTTTCTGGTCATAGCCCATGCCATAGGTCAACACATCTTCGGTCGATTTCGCATCATTGCGCAGCATTGCATCATCAACTCCAGCGGTAGCAGCGAATAAAGACGCACTCGCCACCACACTAGTCGCCAGAAAAGTAGCACGTAATAAATTTTTAGCTATTTTCATTACATCTCCTCACGTTACAGAATCAGATAATCATTGATGTATTTGGCATCATCAGGCTACCGTTCGCAAAACAGCTCCCATACAAAGCTGCTTTACGCCTGCAAACTGCTCGCATCCAAAAACTTATCATAGTGGATATGTGCTTCCGGGATCCCCGCAGCATAAAGCCGCGTCATCGCCGCATCAATCATGCGTGGTGGACCGCAAAGATAAGCATGACGTGCTCCCAGCTCCGGTACATGTGCAGGTACCAGATAGTCAGTCACGAGTCCGCGAGCGCCCTGCCAGCCACTATCTGCAGGCTCATCAGACAACACGGGAACAAACTTGAAACTACCCTTCCACTGTGCAGCGATTTTTTGAATTTCCTCAACCTGATAAAGGTCGCGTTGAGCTCGTGCGCCAAACAGGAACAATGCATCGCGCGTACTACCTTCTTGCAACGCCGCTTCGAGTATGGAAAGAATCGGTGCCAAACCGCTACCACCGGCAATGAACACGATGGGTGCCTCATCGGGGCGCAACCAGAAATCACCTCCTGGGCCACTCACTTTCAGCGGTTGTCCAACACGTGACTCTGCAAACAACCAGTCGGTGAATGCACCACCAGGAACATGGCGAATGAAAAAAGTCAGCTGTCGCGCACCGCCAGCCACAGGCGCTGCCGCAAACGAATACTCTCGATCACGATCCAACCCCGCTCGAGACAGGCTGGCATACTGCCCTGCAGCATAGTTGATCGCCTCGCCCGCAGGATCCAGATCAATTTTCAGGGCAACGATGTCGTGAGTTAGCTGCAGTTGCGAAGAAATAATGCCGGATGCCGTCACAACCTCATGATGCGGACGATTAGCATCCATCTCCATCTCGACAACAGCCTGCGTTCCTGCTGGCACTTTTGCCTGGCACGCAAGGATGTAGCCTGCACGCAGCTCTTCACCACTCAATACATATGAAAAATCGCGAATCGCATTCACCTTGCCTGAAATCAAACGGCAGCGGCATGACATGCAGGTTCCCACTTTACAGCTATGCGGGAAATCGTAACCTGCTTCCAATACTGCCTGCAGCAGGCTTTGTCCTTGGGGAACCTCAACATCTACCCCAAGTGGCTCAACGCGAACCGTTGCCGGACCCTTGGGTTTTTTCTTGAAAAAACCGAACATTTCCTCAACCTCTTATTCTGTTCTAGACTCGATTGTCCAAAATAGCTCAGACAAACGCTCTGATTCCGATTTAAACCCGCAAGACAGTCTTACGACTGACTTGCGTCGCCCACAACTCCTAAGAAGAAGGAAAGCCTCGCCCCGCTGCCAAATAAGCCCCGGTGATAATGGCACTCTGAATCATGCTGTGGTCAGCAATATTCTTGCCTACGATGTCAAAGGCCGTACCGTGCGCAACCGACAAATGCGTGTATGGCGGTCCAAGAATAATGGCGCTATTT
>JALRCC010000025.1 GCA_023257495.1 Rugosibacter sp.
GTATGGCCTGAGTTGCGCTGAGTGGCGAGCTTCAAAGGTTTTGCACTACGCCCCGCTGTATTCAGATAATCAAGCAATGCGGGCTCACGCAACAAATGCGTAAAGCGACTACCAATATCCGTGGCAGCGTTTAAACCAAAGCAGGCCTCTGCCTCCCAATTCATCCACTCAATGACACGGTGATCATCCAGAATAACGACACCTTCTGGCAACACTTCAGCAGCCAGCCGGAGACGTTCAAGTTCGGTTGTGGCCAATTTGGTTTCTTTGGTGGCTTTACGGATTTTTTGATACAGCAGGTCACACAATTCACCCCAGGCACCCACTGCCGTAGGTGGGGAACGCTCCAGTGGCGCATGTGCCCAGTGAATCAATTCACCCAGTCGCCACAGATGGCGTACAAGAAACAGGCCGACAGCGCAGAGTGCTACAACGCTGGCACCAAGCGCCTCCTGAGCTTCTGCTCCGATCAACGCTGCGATCAAGACAACAACCAGCGTAACCAGCGCTTCAGTCACGACCGACTTCATGAGGCCGACATGCGGTAGCCGCTACCACGCACAGTCTGAATCAATGCATCATGTGCCGTTGCCTCCAGTGCGGCGCGCAAGCGACGAATATGCACATCCACTGTCCGCTCTTCAACAAACACATGATCGCCCCAGACTTGATCAAGCAGTTGCGTGCGCGAGTGAACTCGCTCAGGGTGTGTCATGAAAAAATGCAACAAGCGAAACTCTGTAGGACCCAGAACAATTTCGGTTTCGCCACTGCTGACGCGATGAGTCGCCGGGTCAAGGCGCAAACGACCCAGCTCGACGACTTCATCCGTCGTTTGTGGCGCATGTCGCCGCAAAACCGCACGAATACGCGCTACCAACTCGCGCGGGCTGAAGGGTTTGGAAATATAGTCATCGACACCAATGTCAAAACCCTCGATCTTATCGCGTTCATCTGCGCGTGCTGTCAGCATGATGATAGGCAGATCCCGTGTGCGACTATCGCGCCGTAACTGACGTGCGAAATCAATTCCGCTCATGCTGGGTAGCATCCAGTCCAGCAAAACCATATCAGGCAGTGCGGCGGTTACCAAACGGCGTGCCGTTTCGGCATCCCCTGCCAAAACAACATCATGGCCTGCACGGCGCAAATTAATTTCGATCAGCGATTGAATCGCTGGCTCATCTTCCACGACCAGAATAGTAGCCGGCATGTTCACCCTCTTATAAAAAAAGCTCAGTCTATTGCAGGTTGATGACAAATCAGTGACAACTGGATATGCCTTGGTACGCTATGATAACGGGTGGATTTTGTCTTGATGCGCTACAGGCAATAGGCCTTTTCTGTCGTTTGGTCAGTCGCGCTTTGGCATCGCCGACTCAAAAATAAATTATGGAGTAACCCGATGGATTACCCGATGAAATACCAATCTGTATTTCGTCCCGGCCTTTTTGCCGGTCAAATCATCATTGTGACCGGCGGCGGTAGCGGTCTGGGCCGCTGCACGGCACACGAACTGGCCAGCCTGGGCGCAACGGTTGCATTAGTCGGCCGCAAAATTGAAAAACTCAATGCCGTGCAGCAGGAAATCATGACTGCTGGAGGAAAAGCCAGTGTCCATGTATGCGACATCCGTGACGAAGCCTTGGTCAGATCCATGGTGAGTACGGTGTTAGCACAGCATGGGGCAATTCATCACCTGGTGAATAATGCCGGCGGACAGTTTCCGGCACTGGCCAGAAATCTCACGTTGAACGGCTGGGAAGCGGTGATCAAAAATAACCTGACCGGCGGCTTTCTTGTCTCGCGCGAATGCTACACACAGTGGATGGAAGCTCACGGTGGCGCGATTGTGAACATCATTGCCGATATCTGGGGCGGCATGCCCCACATGGCACATAGCGGCGCAGCCCGTGCAGGCATGCTCTCATTGACCGAGACGGCGGCATGCGAATGGGCGCATTCCGGCGTCCGGGTCAATGCCGTGGCTCCAGGATGGATCGCCAGCAGCGGCTTTGATACCTACTCGCCCGAGGTGCAAAAAGAGATGCGCGGCTGGAAAAAGAAAGTTCCCCTACAGCGCTTTGGCACCGAGGCAGAAATCTCGGCAGCAATTGTTTTTCTGCTCTCGGAGGCCGCTTCATTCATTACCGGCTCATGCATCCGCGTCGATGGCGGTGTGCCGAATGCGCGCCACACCTGGACGATGATTCCACACCAGCGCTCCAAGCCATTTGAAGGCTTCCCCTTGGCAACGCAGCCTAAAAGCCAGGCAGTTCAAGACGAATGACACTGACCGAGCTCCGCTACATCGTGGCTCTTGCCCACGAAAGTCACTTTGGCCGTGCGGCAGAAAAATGTCATGTGGCCCAGCCAACGCTGTCAGTCGCCGTTAAAAAACTTGAAGACTCGCTAGGCATTGCCCTGTTTGAACGCAACAGCGGCGATGTTCGCCCCACGGCAATAGGGGCGCAAGTGGTCGCACAAGCCGAGCGTGTCTTGAGTGAAGCCGCCCGCGTGACTGAAATTGCCGCTGCCGGGCGCGATCCGCTGGCAGGGCCGTTAAGACTCGGGGTCATCTACACCATCGGCCCTTGGCTGTTACCAGCACTCGTACCCCGCCTAAAACAACGTGCGCCGAAAATGCCGCTCATTATTGCCGAGGGCTACACCGAGGTGCTGGTGGAAAAACTCAAGAATTTCGAACTGGATGTATTAGTGCTCGCCCTGCCAGTCAATGAACCCGGCATTGTTGCGCAGGCCGTGTATGACGAACCTTTTCGCCTGCTTTTGCCTGTAGCCCACCCTTGGGTAAAACAAAAGGCGCTTTCAACGACTCGGTTGCTGGAAGAGCCCTTGCTCATGCTCGGCCCTGGTAACTGTTTTCGTGATCAGGTGCTCGATTTATGCGCCCGAGCCAGCCATGGGCAATCACCCCAAGTGCTTGAATCTTCCTCGCTGGAAACCATTCGCCATATGGTGGCTTCCGGCGTGGGCGTGACGGTGATGCCCGCGAGCAGTGTCGATACGCTCGCCAAAAATGACCCGTTACTGCGCGTGCGGCCTTTTACCGAACCAACCCCCACACGCCGCGTCGGCCTGGTATGGCGTGCAAGTTTTCCACGCCATCAAGCCATTGATGTGATGCGCGCTGCTTTGCTTGACTGCCAGCTGCCTGGTACAAAACCGATACGTTAAAACACCAAGGGTCATGCAACGAGATTCATACAACGCCGCAGAATGATCGTGCATAGCAGCAATAGCTGTTGCCTATCGCCGCGTTGCATAAAATTCATTAGAACTTTTCACCCAAGACAGATAAAGTAGAGGCAAGTTACATGGTGGCCATGGCTGCTATGTAACTTAGCTCAATGCACACACATGCATTAACTTTACATCCTGTACTTTGCAAAGGAGACACATCATGCAACTCAAAGGCTCAAAAACCGAAGGCAACCTGAAAGACGCTTTTGCTGGCGAATCTCAGGCCAATCGTCGTTACCTCTACTTCGCGAACAAAGCGGACATCGAAGGCTTCAACGATGTTTCTGCTGTATTTCGTTCCACGGCTGAAGGTGAAACCGGTCACGCTCACGGCCATCTCGAATATCTCGAAACCTGTGGCGATCCTGCCACTGGCCTGCCTTTTGGCCCAACCGCTGACAATTTGAAAACAGCCGTTGCAGGCGAGACGCACGAATACACCGACATGTATCCTGGCATGGCAAAAACCGCTCGCACAGAAGGTTTCGATGAAATTGCCGACTGGTTCGAAACGCTAGCCAAAGCAGAACGCTCACACGCCAACAAGTTCCAGCGCACGCTGGATTCACTGGGCGCGTAAAGCCGCAGTAACACGTCGCGCGGCTAGTCCGCGTGACGTGCGTAGTACCCACAACAAACAACCCCAACTACTGGCGCGAGACGAACATCCATGAACGCCCGAACAGCCGCTCATCGCCGTCTCACCAGCACCGACTTTTCATGATTTAGAGGAATACGCCATGCGTGAAGGCAACCTTGAAGCACCAACCCGGCATGCTATCGACTGGAAAAACCCACAGTTTTATGACGCGCTGTCGTGCGAGAAAGAGCTCGAGCGAATTTTCGACATTTGCCATGGTTGCCGTCGTTGTGTTTCGCTGTGCAATGCTTTTCCCACGTTGTTCGATCTGATCGATGCCGCAGGCGATGCTGAAACTGCTGGCGTACCCAAAGAAAGCTACGGCAGTGTCGTCGACCAGTGTTATCTGTGCGACGTCTGCTATATGACCAAATGCCCGTATGTGCCGCCGCATCCATGGAACCTGGATTTCCCCCACACCATGCTGCGTGCCAAGGCTATCAAATTCAAGGCCGGAGAAGCTACCTTCCGCGACCGCATGCTGAGCGCCACCGATGCCGTGGGCAAGCTCGCCTCCATCCCCGTCGTGGTGCAGGTGGTGAATACCGTGAATAAAAACAGCATTGCCCGTGGTGCGATGGAAGCTGTTCTGGGCGTGAAAAAAGAACGCAAACTGCCCGACTACAACAGCAAGCACTTTCGCAAAAACGCGGGCGACGCCATGGCCCAGGCGGTCAAGGATGGTGAGCGCACCCCCGGCAAAGTGGCTATCTTTTCCACCTGCTATATCAACTACAACGAACCCGGCATCGGCCATGATCTGGTCAAGCTCCTGGAGCACAATGACATCCCCTGGCTGCTGGCTGAAAAAGAAGCCTGCTGCGGCATGCCAAAACTCGAGCTGGGCGATCTTGACGCAGTTGAAAAACTCAAGAACATCAACATCCCCCAACTGGTGAAGCTGGCCCAGGCGGGTTACGCCATCCTCACCCCCGTGCCTTCTTGCACGCTGATGTTCAAAAGCGAACTACCGCTGATGTTCCCTCAGGATGCCGATGTACAACTCGTTGCCAAAGCCATGTTTGATCCATTCGAATATCTGGTTCAACGCAACAAGGATGGCCTGCTCAAAACAGCATTTCCCACGCCCTTGGGCAAGGTGTCGTATCACATACCCTGTCACTCACGCGTGCAAAACATGGGCCGCAAAACCGAAGAAATGTTGAAGCTCACAGGCGCGACAGTAAACACCGTTGAACGCTGCTCAGGGCACGATGGCACCTGGGGCGTCAAGAAAGAGTATTACGCCATGTCGATGAAAATCGGCAAACCTGTTTTCAAGGCCATGGCACAAAACGAGCCCGATTACATCAGCTCGGACTGCGCCATTGCCGGTCGCCACATTCAGCAAGGCATGGATGAAGCCGGCAACGCCGGGCACGCCGTGAAACAACACCCGCTGACTCTATTACGCATCGCTTACGGATTGGAATAAATAAACATGACGCTTAACCGCGAAACCCTGCTCACGCTGGAGGCTTATCACAAAGCGCGCCCAACCCTGCGTGCCGCCGTGATTGCTGCCAAAAATTTACGCCGCGTCTTTTTAGGCGAGCATATTGTGCTGATTTTTGAAAACGAGCTGCTCATTCACTATCAAATCCAGGAAATGCTGCGCGTGGAAAAAATCTTCGATGAAGAAGGCATACAGCACGAGCTGGAAAGCTACCTGCCATTGGTCCCTGATGGCACGAATCTCAAAGCCACCATGCAAATTGAATATGCCGATGAAAGCCAGCGCAAAGTCATGCTGGCCAAACTCAAGGGCGTTGAAGATCAGGTCTGGGTTCGCATAGACGGCTTTCCTGCGGTGCTCGCCATTGCAGACGAAGACATGGATCGCGAGAATGAAGAAAAAACCGCCGCTGTGCATTTTCTGCGCTTTGAATTCACGCCGCAGATGATTGCCGCCGCAAAAGCCGGCGCAGCGCTTTCTGTTGGCGTCAATCACTCAAACTATCAAGCCGAAACCGGACCGTTAGTGCCAGCGGCACAGGCGTCACTCGTGGCGGATTTTCGCTAGTCAGGCAAAGCATTCGGTTGTGCCAGGACATCAAAAAAGCCATCGTGGATTGAGCCACCCGCCAATTAAAACCACTGCCACGGTGACCAAGGGCATGTAACTATCAATAGCCGCTAAACTGCTCGCCTTTCAGCAATCATCAATACAAAGGAGAGCGTTCGTGAAGCTATTCAGGTTTGGCCCTTTGGGTGAAGAAAAGCCGGGTGCTGTCGATACACAAGGCCAGTTGCGCGATTTATCGTTATTGATTGACGACTTCACGCCTGACTGGTTAGCGCCCGAAAAGCTCGCCGCGTTAGCTGCAATTGACCTTGGCAAACTACCGCCCGTGCCAACAACAGCCCGCCTTGGCACGCCGATTACCGGTATCCGCCAGTTCATCGCCATTGGCCTGAACTACAAAAAGCACGCCGAAGAATCCGGCATGGCGATCCCCGCCGAGCCGGTGGTTTTCAATAAAGCCATCACCTCATTGGCCGGGCCGCATGACGATTTTGCCCTGCCCGAAGACTCCGTTGCAGGTGACTGGGAAGTCGAGCTTGCCATCATCATCGGGCGCACAGCGCAGCGCATCGGCCAAAGTGATGCGCTATCACACGTCGCGGGTTATTGCCTGGCCAATGATGTCTCCGAACGCGACTGGCAAGCCAAGCGGAACGGACAGTGGGTAAAAGGCAAAAGCTTTGACGGCTTTGGCCCGATTGGCCCGTGGTTGGTCACCAGCGATGAGATTCCCGACCCGCAAAACATTCCGCTGGAACTGGCCATCAACGGCCAACGCAGGCAACACAGCTCAACGGCTGACATGATTTTCCCCGTCGCACATATCGTTGCCTATCTCAGCCAGTTCATGACGCTCTTGCCGGGCGATGTGATTCTCACCGGCACACCTGAAGGCGTCGGTTTGGGCATGAAACCGCCGCAACACTTGAAGCGCGGCGATGTCATCACCCTCTCAGGCGGCATTTTGGGCACCCAACAACAGCGCGTGCGCTAATTTCTTTGCATTTATGGCACTCAAATCCACCATTTATAAACTCGATCTGCAAATTGCCGATCTGGATCGCAACTACTATGGCAACCATGCGCTCACCATCGCGCGCCATCCATCCGAGACAGATGAGCGCATGATGATGCGCGTGGTCGCTTTCATTTTGCATGCCGATGAAGCGCTGACGTTTGGCAAAGGCCTCTCGGCAGAAGACGAGCCGGATTTATTGCGCAAGGATTTAACCGGCAGCATCGCGCAATGGATAGACGTTGGCCTGCCGGATGAAAAGCGCGTTCGCCGCGCTTGCGGGCGAGCGGATCACGTCATCGTCATCGCCTATGGCGCTCGCGCAACAGAGATTTGGTGGCAACAAAACCGCGCCGCATTCGAGCGCCAGGAAAAACTCACCATTTATCAAATCAGCCCGGAGGACGCCGCTGCATTGACTGCTTTAACGTTACGCACGATGCAACTGCAGTGCACATTGCAAGAAGGCGAGCTGTGGCTCATCATGGGTGAAAACAACCTGCGCATCACGCCCCTGACATTAACCAGCGCACGCGAAAAAAACTAAGCGGCTCTTTGTAGCCCCTTGCAGCCCATTCATCGCACATAAACTCCATGACGACAGCCAGCCAAACCAACCGCCCGGAAAACGCCGCCAGCACATCATTCAACCAGCTGCCACTCTCCCCCGCCATGCTGGCGAACCTGCAACAGCTGGGCTACGTGCAGATGACACCCATTCAGGCCGCCAGCCTGCCGCTCTCGCTGGCGGGGCATGATCTCATTGCACAGGCAAAAACCGGCAGTGGCAAGACGGCAGCTTTTGGCTTGCCTTTACTCACCAAACTCAACCCGCGCAACTTTGCCGTGCAGGCCCTGATCCTTTGCCCCACACGCGAATTGGCCGACCAGGTAGCGCAGGAAATTCGCCGCCTGGCGCGCGGCGAGAACAACATCAAGGTGCTGACTCTATGTGGTGGCAGCCCGCTAAGGCTGCAAACCTCGAGCCTGGAGCACGGTGCGCATATCGTCGTCGGCACGCCAGGGCGCATCATGGATCACTTGCAACGCAACAGCCTGGATCTTTCCCAGCTCAATACACTGGTGCTGGATGAAGCCGATCGCATGCTGGACATGGGGTTCTTTGACGACATTGCCTTTGTAGCCAAAGCCTGCCCCAAAGAGCGGCAGACCTTGTTGTTTTCCGCCACGTATCCGGAAAGCATTGCCGGATTGAGCCGACAGTTTTTGCGTCAGCCCCAACGAGTCACGCTCACCGAACAGCACGAAGCCAGCAAAATCCAGCAGCGCTTTTATGAAGTGGAAGCTGAAGACAAGCTCGCCGCCGTTGCCTTGTTGCTCAATCACTATCGTCCGGTGAGCACGCTGGCATTTTGCAACACACGCGAGCAGTGCCGTGCCTTGCTGCAAGTACTGCGCGACGAAGGCTTTGTTGCACTCGCCTTGCATGGCGAGCTGGAACAACGCGAACGCGACCAGGTGTTGGTGCAATTTGCCAACCGCAGTTGTTCGGTGTTGGTGGCCACTGATGTCGCAGCCCGTGGTTTGGACATCAGCCAACTCAATGCCGTGATCAATGTGGATGTCACACCCGACGCCGAGATTCACATTCACCGCATTGGGCGTACAG
>JALRCC010000059.1 GCA_023257495.1 Rugosibacter sp.
CCAGCGCCGACTTTTCATCAGGGTATTCCTGCTTTCCTGCGTTTTAGCCCTGCCGCTGGCGCTGGCTCTCGAACAAACATAAGCCGGCAGATACAGAAACATTCAAACTTTCTACGCTGCCATGCATGGGAATGTAGGCGAGCTCATCACAGGTTTCCTGCGTCAGGCGGCGCATGCCGCTTCCTTCGGCACCCAGCACCCAGGCGATGGGGCCTTTTTGGTCGATGGCATAAATCTCGCGTTTGGCATCGGCCGCAGTGCCGATTACCCAGATTTCACGTTCTTGCATTTCGCGTAGTGAGCGGGCGAGATTGGTCACCACGATATAAGGCACGGTGTCTGCCGCGCCGCTGGCGACCTTGATAGCGGTGGCATTCAACCCGCAGGCTTTGTCTTTAGGGGCAATCACGGCGTGCGCGCCTGCAGCGTCTGCCACGCGCAAACAAGCCCCCAGATTATGCGGGTCGGTGATGCTGTCCAGCACCAGCAGGAGCGCTGGCTCTTGCAGGTTTTCCAGCACATCATCCAGCGTGACATGCCGCGCCTGGGCGTCCACGCGGGCGACGACGCCTTGATGCCGACTGTTTCTGCCGACAGTGCCGGACATGGCATCCAGCCGCGCGGTGTCAGACAGGGTGACACGCACTGCGCGACTCTCAGCCAGCTTCAACAGATCGCGCATGCGGCCATCCTGGCGGCCTTCGGCGATGATGATTTCATGCACGTCGTCTGCCGCATGACGCAATTTGGCGGTGATGGCATGAAAGCCGTAGATCAGGCGTGTTTCAGCCATGGTGTTCTCCCAGAATATGAATTTCTCGTTGCGGAAAAGGAATCACGATGCCGTGCTGCTTGAAGCTTTGCCAGATGGCCAGATTGATATCCGAGCGCAGTATGCCCAACCCATTTTCGGGGTCGGTAATCCAGCAGCCTAGCTCAAGGTTGATGCCCGAATCGGCAAACTCCTTGAGCAGCACGGCGGGTGCTGGTTCTGGCAAAACGCGCACATGGGCTTTTGCCGCATCCACTAGCAGGCGCATGGCAAGGTCAAGATCACTGCCGTAGCTGATCTGTACTGGCAGGGCAACGCGTACCTGCTGGTCGCTGTAGGATTCGTTTTGCACGACCGAGCTGACGAGCAACTCATTAGGTACCAGTGATTCGATGCCGGTCTGGCTGCGCAAAACGGTGAACCGTGTGGTGATGCGCGTAACCTGGCCGCGATCATTACCAACGCTGATGATGTTGCCGATGCGAATGGAGTTATCCAGCAGGATGATGAAGCCGGACACATAGTTGCTGGCGATTTTTTGCAAGCCAAAGCCCAGGCCTACCCCTAGTGCGCCACCAAACACGGATAGCGTGGTCAGATCAATGCCTACCAGAGGCAGCGCTATCAGTATGGCAAAGAGCACCAAAAGAGCACGCAACAAACGTGAGAGCACAATGCGCAAGTTGGTGTCTATCTCGGTCGCTCGTCGTAAGCGACTTTCCACCGTATTGGAAAGCCACAAGGCCACCAACAAGGTTGCGGCGACGGTGACCAGGCCTTGCAATATTTGCCATAGGGAAAGCGGTGTTTTGCCGATAGGCAAGGTGATGGATTCCAGCGCATCGATTATTTCCGGTAACACGCCGAGAATGTGCAACGCCACGATGCCCCAGGCGATGGTGGCAAAAATACGCTCAAAGCTGGTCAGCCACGTGGCATGCGTAAAGCTGTGTCGCAGAATATAAAACACCAGCCGAATGACGGCGAGTGAGGCGAGCAAAGGTATGGCCAGGGTTAGTAAATGCGTGTGCATCATCGGCCGTAGCAGCCAGCGTGAAAAGAGGATCAAGCCCAGTGCAGCCATGGGAAAAACCACGCGCTTCAGGCTGCCCTGGCCTAATTGTCTGGCGCGCCCCTGATCAGGTAACACATGGGTGGCAACTTGCTCGCGCACAAAGCCTTCAACCAGCTTGGCCAGCAAGAGCGAAATGGTGAGTGCGGCGAGCTGCCAAAGCATATCGGGATGATTCAGATCAGTGAGCAGGTTATCCCAAATGGTAGAAAGTTCAACGGTCATGAGGGGTTTCCTCGTTTTCTTTAGTTTCCGGTTTAAAAGACTGAGCTTCGGCGTAATGGCGTTGCCAGTTATTCAGATAACGTTGCAGGAGTGCCGGGTTGTCACGCAGAATCAATAAATTTTCAGCATTGCGTGCTTGTGCCGACCAGGTAAAGTTGTAGCTACCGGTGATCAAGATGCCATGCGATGTTTTGGCATCTATCAGAATGATCTTGTTATGCGCAACCGCATAGCGGGTTTCCAGCCGGACAGGAATATTTGCTGCTGCCAGCAGCGGAATTTGCGAGTTTTGTCCGGTATCGAGCATTTTCTGATCGGTCAGAATGCTCACAGCCACTCCGCGTTGTCTGGCTGAGATCAGCGCCTGGCTTATCGATCGGCTAGTGAGCAGATAGGCTTGTACATGGATGCTTTGCTGTGCCTCGGCAAGCGCCCGGATGATCGCGCCTTCTGCATCATCCCACGGAGTGAACAAGGCTTCCACCGAGCCTGTGGCGGCGATCGTTTCGGCTCGGATCGTGATACTGGTCGCCGCCAGCGCTAGCATGAATGCAGCCAGCACCAGCGGTTTTATCGAGGGGGTCATTTCTGACGCTGTAACACGGCAGCATAAAAGCCGTCGGTGCTGTGGTTAGGTGGGCTGAGATGAAGGTCAGCGGTGAGATTGATGCCTGCGATGTGAATGCCTTGATCTGCCAAGATGTCTGCAGCGGATAAACGCGAAAAATCAGCATGGCCGGACAGAAAATCATCGACGATGGCTTCATTTTCTTCGCTGAGAATGCTGCACGTGGCATATACGAGTCGGCCACCGGGTTTTAGCAGGCGAGCGGCAGCAGCAAGTATGGCCGTTTGCTTTTGCGTCAGCTCGGTAATGCTTTCCGGTGTTTGCCGCCATTTGAGATCCGGATTGCGACGCAAGGTGCCCAGGCCGGAGCAGGGGGCATCTACCAGCACGCGATCGACTTTTCCGGCGAGGCGCTTTACGCGGATATCATTTTCGTTGGCAATCAGAACCGGATGCACATTCGAGAGTCCCGCACGGGCAACGCGTGGTTTGAGTTTGGTCAAGCGACTTTCTGCAACATCGAAAGCGTACAGTCGTCCGGTTGACCGCATCATGGCCCCTAACAGCAAGGTTTTTCCACCCGCCCCGGCGCAGAAATCCACCACCATTTCACCGCGTCGAGGGGCCAGCAAATAGCCGAGTAGCTGCGAGCCTTCGTCTTGTACCTCGATGGAGCCATCAAGAAACAGCGGATGTTTTTGCAAGGAAGGCCGGTTTTTAAGTCGAAGTCCAGTAGGTGAGTAAGGGCAGGGCGAGAGGGCGAGGCCTTCGGCAGTCAATTGCGCCATTACCGCTTCACGTGTGGTTTTCAAGGTGTTGATGCGTAAATCCAGCGGGGCGGGTGTGTTCAAGGCGCGCGCCAAGGCCAGTAGTTGATCGGTCGGCAGGCGAGTGATCAAGCGCTCGGCTAACCAGTCAGGAAAATCCAGTTGCTCGCCGAGCGTGAGTGCAGGTTCTGGCTGGCGGCGAATGTCAGCGAGCCATTCGGCTTCACCAGCTTCGAGCGCAGGTTCCAACTGTCGCTGCGACATGCCGCGCAGGCGGGATAACGAGAGCAAAACCAATTCACGTGCTGAAACATGCTGATTTTTTCTTGGCAGGAGCGGGTTGGCTAGTGTGCCCAGACGCGTGAGCAGGCGTTTGCGGCGCAATACGGCATAGGCGGTTTCTGCAATAAAGGCTCGATCGCGTGCGCCGCTTTTTTTGCTGCGAAAAAATGCGGATAGAGCGACGTCGGCCGGTTGTGAAAATTGCAGCAATTGCGTGGTGGCCGCTATTGCGACGTTGAGCAGCCCGGGGGTCAAGCCTTCTTCAGCGGGGGCTGAACCATCCCGACCAGTATTTTGGACGCTTTGGGTATTTTGTTTAGGCCGCTGCCAGGTTTTCTTGGTGGATTGTGTTGAATTTGAGCGGGAGCGAGGGGCTCTGTCTTGAGTTTTCAGGTTATTTTTATTCATGCGTTGTCTCGGTGCCTGTATCGTCTGCGATCTGGTCAAAGATACCGCCCTTGCGGTCGGTAAAGCGGATTTTTAATGGCAGACCATGCACGGTTTTGGAAATCCACAAGTCGATAATATCCTCGCCATTTTTTGTACGCAGGTGTTGTGTGGGGTGCGTGCGACCTTGATAGGTCAGCGTTTCTTCTCCGATCAGCTCAAAGTGATAACGCTCGAGCTTGCGTCCGGTGGCAATGGGTAAATCGATAGCCGTCATGGGCTGATCCATGGCCAGTTGCAGGGCGAGCTGGTAATACATGGACAACATGTCCTGTGTGCCGTCTGCAACCGGTTCTGTACGGTCGGCATAGGTAATCAGATGCCCTGTCCAGTCAAACTGGGCGATGTCTTTTCTGTCCTTGCGTTCGTTGCTGAATGACAAGGGACGCAAGCCCGCAGGGGTGATTTCTCCCCGACTTTCCTGAATAACCCGGGCAGGCTTGAACAGCGCTGCCAATCCAGTGGTTTCAGTGATATTCGTGAAGGTGTAGTGCGTGCCATCGTGCACCCAGGTATTGATGGATTGCCCGATGATCAATCCGTTTTCGCCGCGTGTGACGATGAAACGTATGCGTCCTTTTTTCGGCAAAGTGAAGGGGACTGCAGATGGTGGAGTCTCGTGTGATGAGTCGGCAGAAGGCGTGGGCGCGGATTCATTGGGCAGCGGTTCAACGGGAGCTGGTTCGTCAAAAGTCGGCGTTGGTGAGACGGCGGCTTCCGCTGGAACAGCCTGCGCACGGGAAGGCGTGCGGGCGCGGTGTGGCTTGGGTGCGCGGGCGATAGCGGAGGGGGGCGCGACGTGCGGACGAAGCGTGGCGCTGGGATTACTTGGGGAAGTGGGTGGAGTAGGTGGCGTGGGCAGGAGTACCGCGTCAAGTCTTGGTGCGGGATCTTCCGCGCCAGACGTTGGTAGCTCCCACGCGGGACTAAGCAGCGCGGTGATGTGCAAAACTGCCGAGGCAAGGAGTGCTAATGCGAAGGGCATATCAGGGATTGCACGCCAAGTGATGCAATGGGGGAGACAAAGAATCCGCAGGGAGGGTGCATTTTACGCGGCCCTCAATGAGCTGAATCTGACCGGCAAGAATCCAGCGGGCAACGCGTGGATAAAGCTGATGTTCTTCTGCCAGCACACGCGCAGCCAAGTCTGTTTCGGTATCGTTTGGCAAAACAGGAACTGCGGCTTGCGCAATCATTGGCCCGCCATCCAGCGCCGAGGTGACAAAATGAACCGTGCAGCCGTGAGTTTTAACACCGGCGGCCAAGGCCTGAGCATGTGTTTTCATGCCCGGAAAGGCAGGTAGCAGCGAGGGGTGAATGTTCAGCATGCGGCCGCTAAAACGCGCAACGAAAGCATCGCTCAAGATGCGCATGAACCCGGCCAGAAACACCCATTCGGGCGAGTAATTTTCAATTTCATCCGCTAGCGCCAGATCAAACGCATCACGACTGGCAAATGCGCGATGATCGATGACTTTGGTGGGGATGCCGTAGCTCGCAGCAATCGCTAAACCGGCAGCCTCAGGCCGATTACTGATCACTGCCCTGCATTGGCCAGGCAGCCGACCTTCGAGCAAGGCCTTCATGTTGCTGCCCTGGCCTGAAATCAGAATGACGTAGGGTTTCACGGGAATGGTTGGTTAATGCAATCTATTTGATCGTCAGAATGGGCAGGAATGCTGCGGTAGCCAGACTATGTGTCGCGCGAACAATGTTACGGTTGCCTCTATCGGCAATCATGGTAGAGAGTAAATCAAGGTTGCCGATCATCTTGCCGAATTCACGCTCAAAGCTGAGGTTGGCCGGTTGCTGCGAGGTGGCTATTTCGTTGCTTAAAAGTAACAGACCGCCCTCTGCATCGCGCGCGTTGGCGAGTTTCCAGGCCGCAATTTCGAGATTTCTGGCACTGTTGTAAAGCGCCTGTGCATCTAATGAATCGAACATGAAAAATTCTGTTTTCTCACCAAAGGCGATATTCAGCATGCCGCCCGTGCCTGCAATAAATGCCGCTACACGATCACCTGGGTAGTCGGTGGATAGCGCAAGCAATATGGCATCCGTGCCTTGTTTTTGGCCAGTTGCGGGGACACGCCAACCCGTGCGCGGGTCCAGCAGGTGTTCCAGTGTCGCTTCCAGTGTGGGATACCCGCTCTTTTTCCATTCTTTCGGATTACGGCGATAGAGTTTTTCGGTCAGCATCCGCAGACTTGAAAAAATTTCCCGCCGATGGATATCGGCCACGCGGTCAATGTCGCTTTTGCCGAGCTGCTTGGGTTCGAAGGTAGAGATGGACCTCCCTGTCTCGCCCATTTGCGCACAACCAGCCAGTAGGGCCGCGAGTATCACCAACCCCGCAAGGTTTTTCATGCGGCGTTAGAGATAAACCGGTGCCGCAGCCAGGCAATCATCATGGGGCTGAGTGATAGACCAATGATGCCAAAAATGACTAACGTCAAGTTAGCTTGAACCCAGGGTAAATTGCCAAACCAATAGCCAGCCAGGGTCAATGAGCCTATCCACACTACACCACCAACGACATTAAAGAGGAAAAAACGTGGGTAGTGCATCACCCCTATACCGGCGACAAACGGAGCAAAGGTCCGAATCAGTGGCATGAAGCGTGCGATCACCAGGGTTTTTCCCCCATGCGTTGCATAAAAGGCTTGCGTTTTTTCATAGGCTGCGCGGTTAAAAAATCGCGAACCTTCGCCCCATTTCAGGATGTGTTGTCCTGCTCTGC
>JALRCC010000230.1 GCA_023257495.1 Rugosibacter sp.
GTGGGGCAAATGTCAATGCGGTCAACGTGCATGGCGAAACCGCTTTGCTGCATGCCAGCTGGAAGGGGCATCTTGACGCGGTGCGCTGGCTTATTGCGCAGGGTGCGCAACCCGTGCGGCAGGGTAAGGCATGGTCTGCACTGCACTACGCCGCGTTTGCCGGGCACGCAGCCATTGTGCGTTATTTGCTGACACAGGGCGCTGAGGTAAATGCCTTGTCGCCGAATGGTTCAACGCCTCTGATGATGGCTGCAAGAGAAGGGCAGGCCGAGGTTGCAACGACGTTGCTCAAAGCCGGAGCACAAGGTGGGATCAACAATGATAATGGCGAAAATGCAGTGCAGTGGGCGATGCGTAACAATAATGTGGTTATTGCCCGTGAGATCACGGGCAGCAAAAATTTTGCTGCCATTGCTGCCCAGCCAGAGGGTAGCTGGGGTCGTGCGATACGTTCGCAGCCCGTATCGGATCGTGTCGATCGGTTGTTGCAGCAAGCCAGAAAAATGGCAGTGGCGGGGCAGCAGGATGCGGCATTGAAGCTGTATCGCGACGCGCTGGTGACGCTTCACAAGGCAGAGAAGCCCGTGAAAGCCGCTGAATCGCGCACTGCCACAGGTCTGATGATTTCAGCGCAGCGCGGCAACCCGGCGGCGCAATCTGCGGGGCTGCGCTATGCCACGCCAAAGTCAGCTTTAGCGACTGAGTCAGTAGTTGGCACCGCCACTGAAAAAACCAGTAATAGCCCCAAGGAGAAGAATGCTGCTGATTCAGCAGAAGAGCTTTTGCGCCGTGCCCGTACGCTTGAAACGGCTGGTCAACGCAGCGAGGCACTCACTGCGTATCGTCAGGCGGCTGTCTTGATAAGTGGCGGACAGGTTGCTCCGTGATATTTTTACCGTGGCAGCTTGCTTAGCATGGCTGTTGCGACAACCACCACTTATTTGTTGTCAGCTCATGGTGAGCACGATGATAAATCATCGTGGTATTATCTTGCGCCGCAGCATAGAGTCGAGCAGTTAAGTGATTTCCGGTTGCTGTTGATTTACCAATCGACTTCTTGAGACTCCATGCACTTTGCCGTCCTTAAGTCATTCAGTTACCTGGTTTTCTGGTTTTTCCATGCCTTTACCTGCCTCAACCACTCCTCGAAAAAAAGTTCATACGCGCCGCGTCGAAATCGAATGCTGGCATCGTGAAGATGGGTTGTTGGATATTGAGGCACGCATGGTTGACCTAAAAGACAAGGATTACCCACTGCCACCTTCACTGGGCGTGCTTGCCAAAGGCGCGCCTTTGCACGACATGCGCGTGCGAGTTACCGTCGATCTTGATATGACGATTCAGGATGCGGTGGCGAGCTCGGATGCGGTGCCCTATCCCGGCGGTTGTGACACGATTGCACCGGTATATCGGCAGCTGGTTGGCTTGAGTTTGCTCAAAGGCTTTCGTCGTGCGGTGACTGAGCGTTTTGGCGGGGTACGCGGTTGTTCTCATATTACCGAGCTGCTGGGTGCGCTACCAACCGCTGCTTTCCAGACCATGGCCAGTCTTCAGCGTGATAATGGCGTCATGGATTGGGATGAGCGAGTGACCAAGCAACCTGCTCAGCTGGATAAATGCCACGCGCTGGAAATTTCTTCGGAGACTGTGCGACGTTTCTATCCGCGATGGTATGTACAAAATAAGGCCGACAGCTAGACGAAGCCGGTTAGAATTCGAGAGTTTCATTTATATTTATTATTCCTTTCATTATTCCCCAACACCTTCACCTCTCACCAGCAGCATTAACCATTGACCACAAGGATAAGGATGACGCATGAAGATTCATGAATATCAGGGCAAAGAACTCCTGAAAAAATTTGGGATGACGGTACCAACAGGTATTCCGTGTTTTTCTGTTGATGAGGCGGTAAAAGCTGCTGAAGAGCTAGGCAAGACGCTGGGCACCAAGGTATGGGTTGTGAAGGCTCAAATTCACGCCGGTGGACGTGGCAAAGGTGGTGGCGTGAAGGTAGCCAAATCGCTTGACGAGGTGCGTCAATACGCCAGCCAGATTCTGGGTATGCAACTCATTACGCATCAAACGGGCGCTACCGGACAAAAAGTGAATCGCCTGCTGATTGAAGAAGGCGCCGACATCAAAAAAGAATATTACCTTGCTGTGCTAACCGACCGCGCCACGCAAAAGGTCGCGATCATGGCATCTTCCGAAGGCGGGATGGATATCGAAGAAGTCGCTCACGTCACGCCGGAAAAGATTCTCAAAGAATTCATCGACCCCCTGGTGGGTGTCACTGACCAGCAAGCGTTGCTTTTGGCGCAAGGCATTGGCGTACCCGCAGCTTCGCAAGCCGACGCAGTGCAGCAGATCAAGGCACTCTATACCTGCTACATGGAAACTGACGCCAGCCTGGCTGAAATCAATCCGCTGATTCTGGAAGGCACGGGCAAGGTCAAGGCCCTGGATGCGAAGTTCAACTTCGACCCCAATGCGTTGTTCCGCCATCCTGAAATCGTCGCTTATCGTGATCTGGATGAAGAAGATCCAGCCGAAATCGAAGCCTCGAAATTTGATCTGGCGTATATCTCGCTTGACGGCAATATCGGCTGTCTCGTTAATGGCGCTGGTCTGGCCATGGCGACCATGGATACGATCAAGCTGTTTGGTGCCGAACCCGCTAACTTTCTGGATGTTGGCGGTGGCGCGACAACCGAGAAAGTGACCGAAGCATTCAAGATCATGCTCAAAAATCCTGCCGTCAAAGGCATTTTGGTGAATATCTTCGGTGGCATCATGAAGTGCGACACCATTGCCAATGGGGTGGTTACCGCCGCGCGCGAAACACATCTTTCGGTGCCGCTGGTTGTGCGCATGAAAGGCACGAATGAAGATATCGGTAAACAGATTCTGAAAGACTCCGGCCTGCCGATTATTCCTGCCGACACCATGGCTGATGCCGCCACCAAGATCGTCGCTGCGCTGCGTTAAGCATTGCGCCAAGAATCACGCTAAGGAAAATTAACCATGTCCATTCTGATTGATAAAAACACCAAGGTTATTACGCAAGGCATCACCGGTAAAACCGGACAGTTCCACACTGAAAAATGTCAGGAATACGCTAATGGCAAAAATTGCTTTGTCGCTGGTGTTAACCCGAAAAAAGCGGGCGAAAGCATTTTTCACATTCCCATTTACGCTTCTGTCAAAGAAGCTAAATCGGAAACAGGTGCAACAGTTTCTGTTATTTATGTACCCCCCGCAGGCGCGGCTGATGCGATCTGGGAAGCCTGCGAAGCTGACCTTGATCTGGCAATTTGTATCACTGAAGGTATTCCTGTACGCGACATGCTGATGGTGCGTAACAAGATGAAGAAAAAAGTGGCTGCCGGTGGCAAAGAGACGCTGCTGCTCGGCCCTAACTGCCCTGGCCTGATTACACCCGATGAAATCAAGATCGGCATCATGCCCGGCCATATTCATCGCAAGGGCCGTATCGGCGTGGTATCGCGTTCTGGCACGCTGACGTATGAAGCCGTGGCTCAACTCACCGAAATCGGCCTCGGCCAATCCTCGGCGGTTGGTATTGGTGGCGATCCAATCAATGGGTTAAAGCATATCGACATCATGCGGATGTTCAACGACGACCCGGATACCGATGCGGTAATTATGATCGGCGAAATCGGTGGCCCGGATGAAGCTGAAGCCGCTATCTGGTGCAAAGCCAACATGAAAAAACCGGTTGTCGGCTTTATCGCGGGTGTCACCGCACCGGCAGGAAAACGCATGGGCCATGCTGGCGCGTTGATTTCCGGCGGAGCAGATACGGCAGAAGCCAAATTGGCCGTCATGGAAGATTGTGGTTTCAAGGTCACGCGTAATCCGTCAGAAATGGCTAAATTGCTCAAAGCGATGCTGTAACGCCAGGTTTTCGAAGAGACGCATAATCTCGGCGCTGGTGACACGGCGCGAAAAACAAAAAAGCCGCTCCCGCATATCGGGGCGGCTTTTTTTGTTTTCATGGCCCGTGAAATTTGGCGAGTTGCCTTGTATTATTCAAGCCTATCCAGCAACGGCAGCGAGTGAGTTCGAGCCGTTGCTTGTGGGTAAATCAATAGGTTATGAGGTTGATCAATGCAGCGTGATGTCGTGCTGGAAATAGTCACTCGGACAGATACAGGTAAGGTTCGATCAAAGAACGAAGACTCTGTCTTGGCGAATGTTACGCAAGGTATTGTCGTTTTGGCCGATGGCATGGGCGGCTATAACGCAGGTGAAGTGGCCAGCGGCATGGCAACTTCGATGCTAGTGAAGTGGCTGGAAGATTTTGTAGCCAAACGCGAGATGGGCGGAACTCTACCAGCGATTTCAGCCTTGACACATACCGCATTGAACGCCGGTATTGCCAAGACCAATCAGGCCATTTTTGCGGCGGCACAAAGCCAGGCACAGTATGCCGGCATGGGCACGACGCTCGTTATCGGGCTATTTCAAGGCAATCAGCTGACCGTGGCGCATATCGGGGATTCTCGTGCCTATGGATTACGCGATGGCGAATTGATTCAAATTACCCGCGATCACTCATGGCTGGAAGAAAAAATTGCCAGTGGATTATTGACTCGCGAGCAGGCACAATTATCGCGAAATAAAAATCTAGTGACTCGCGCTGTCGGCATTGATGCAAATGTTTCTGCCGAAATTCATGATTTTGAAGTGATGAGTGACGATATTTATTTATTTTGTTCTGATGGACTCAATGATATGGTGTCGGATAAAGAGATTGGTATGACGTTGACTTCCCTGTCGGCCAATCTCGATTTGTGTGCGTCACAGTTGATACAATTGGCGAATGACAAGGGCGGACGTGATAATGTTTCTGTCATTTTGGTTAAAGTGAAAAAACTGAACCTGAACTCAGATCCGGTCTCTCTTAGTTGGTGGCGCCGTCTCTTGGTCCGCTTCAGGTAATGTAGTGTCATGAGGGAATAAAAGAATGTCAAAGCTCATACTCAGTATTGATGGTTCGATTCTTAAAGAGATCCCGCTTACCAAGGAGCGGACGACGATAGGCCGGAAACCGCATAACGACATTCAGATTGATAATCTGGCTATCTCGGGCGAACACGCCGTCATTATTACCATTTATAACGATTCTTTTCTGGAAGACCTCAACAGTACAAATGGTACTTTCGTTAATAACCAGTCAATCAAAAAACATTTTTTACAGACTGGGGATGTCATCACCCTGGGTAAATACAGCCTTAAGTATGTGAGTGATGTTGTGCAAGCTCCGCGTAATGACGATTTTGAGCGTACCGTGGTTTTTCGTCCAGGTACGGTCGCGATGGCAGCTGCCATGCCGCTCTCGGCTGAAAGTTATGGTGCAACAAGTGCAATAACGAATACCGTGTCCCAAACGCCGAATAGCGAAGTCATAACGCCGCCATTTGTTGCGCCTGACCCTGTTACTCCATTGCCACTGGGGGCGATCCAGATTCTTTCTGGCAGTAATGCGGGTAAAGAGTTGGAGCTAACCAAGAGTCTCACCACGCTGGGTAAGCCAAAAGTTCAGGTGGCAGTGATTGCGCGCCGACCACAGGGGTATTTCATTACTCACGTTGAAGGAGAAAAATTTCCCATGGTCAATGGCACAGTAATTGGTGTTCAAGCACAGCCACTGAGAGACTACGATGTCATTGATTTGGCAGGAATCAAAATGACTTTCTTTTTGAAAAGTTGATGGTAACGTTCCGCTCAACCGATTCTGGCCAAAAGTATGGGGCATGCCTTGGGTTAGTGGTTATCGATCCATTGCAGAGATGTTCCGCCTGCGTTGGCCAATGGACTGGCGATAGTTAATATGAAAATACGTGTGCTTGGGTGTAGTGGCGGAATAGGTGGCCATCATCTACGGACGACGTCATTTTTGGTTGATCATGACATCCTGATTGATGCAGGCACGGGTGTATCCGATTTATCCATCGCTGAGTTAAAGCAAATCGATCATGTGTTTATTACCCATTCTCATCTGGATCACGTGACATCGTTAGCTTTTATTGTTGACGCCGTTGGTGACATGCGAGATCAGCCGCTAATTGTGCATGCAACCGAAGCCACTATTCGTATTCTGCGCGACCATATTTTCAATTGGCTGATTTGGCCAGACTTTAGCGAAACACCACATGCCAAGCCCTTCCTTGTTTACTCGCCGATCCTGGTGGGCGAGACGGTGACGGTTAATGGTCGCATGATTACCCCGCTGCCTGTGAACCATACTGTGCCTGCGGTGGGATACCAACTCGATTCAGGTGATGCAAGCCTGGTTTTTTCAGGTGATACCGGACCTTGCCCCGAGTTTTGGGCGGTAGTCAATAAGATTCAAAATCTGCGCTATTTGATC
>JALRCC010000029.1 GCA_023257495.1 Rugosibacter sp.
ATCGACCTTGCGCGCACGGGTCACCATCGAACCCGGATCGGAGCCGTGGTTTGGCTCGGTCAAACCGAAGCAGCCGATCCATTCGCCGGTCGCCAGCTTCGGCAGGTATTTCTGGCGCGTCTCTTCATTGCCGAATTCGTAGATCGGGACCATCACCAGCGACGATTGCACGCTCATCATCGAGCGGTACCCGGAATCGACACGCTCGACTTCACGCGCGATCAGGCCGTAGCTGACGTAGTTCAACCCGGCACCGCCATATTGCGTGCCTATCGTCGCGCCGAGCAAACCCATCTCGCCCATTTCGCGAAAAATGCCCGGGTCGGTGGTCTCGTTGCGAAATGCCAGCTGGATGCGCGGGGCAAGCTTACCCTGACAATAGTCGTGCGCGGCATCACGCAGCATGCGTTCATCTTCACTGAGTTGCTGGTCCAGCAACAACGGGTCGTCCCATACGAATTTGGCGGTGGATTTAGCGATGCTCATTCGTGCGTCCTCATTTTGAATAATTGAATAATCGTTCATTTTAATCATGTACCGCCACCGAAAAATCCGGTGGAAAATCATCCACGCGAATCACTTGATCGCGCAGTTCATAACGGCGCGTCACCAGCGCGGCTTCTGCCGCAGTCAACGTGCCTGTCTGTTGCGCATGGCGCAAGCGTTCGCGTTCGTTATTTGCCATGGGGTGATCTGCACCGCTCATCACTGCAGGCGCAGCCACCGTCTCACCAGCACCGACTTTTCCGGCAGCCTCGGCGCGCAGCGCAGCACGCAATTTCGCCTCGACAGGTTCTGCCGCAAGTGTTGCTTGCAGCGCCAGTTCAATCACACCTACCGCATCGTTCATCGCTTCGGCTTCGGTTTGCGGCAGATACATGCCATCGGTCAGCCGGTCGCGCGTGGCTGAAGACTCGATCAGGCATTTGGCCACATCATGCCCCAGCGCGTCGGATGGCACCACATACGGACGCCCCAGCGGGAAAATGATTCGCGCCAGAAACCACGCCACCGCCTTGTTGGGAAAGTTGGCAAGCACGCCTTCAAAGGCATTTTGCGCCTTGAACATGGCATCCCAGATCGCCCAATGCATCAGAGGCGCATCGGCGCTCTGACGGCCTTCATCCTCGAAGCGCTTGAGTGTGGCCGAGGCCAGATACATCAGCGACAAGATATCGCCCAGCCGCGCCGAGAGCTTTTCGCGACGCTTCAAACCGCCGCCCAGCACCAGCATGGAGACGTCGGAAAGAAAAGCAAATGCCGCTGAAAAACGCGTGAGCTGCTGAAAATAACGCTGCGTTTCCGGTGCGGCATTTTTCGGCACGCTGACAAAATGTGACCCCGTGAGCCCCAGCCACACGGCACGCAACGCGTTGCGCATGGCGAAGCCGACATGCCCCGCGAGCGCTGCATCGAATGCACACAAACAGGCTTTGGCATCCCTGTTTTGAGTTGCCTGCATTTCACGCAACACATACGGGTGGCAACGAATCGCGCCCTGACCAAAAATAATGAGACTGCGCGTGAGAATGTTTGCGCCTTCAACCGTGATGGCAATCGGAATCTGCTGGTAAGCGCGGCCCATGAAGTTGCTCGGCCCCAGACAAATACCCTTGCCACCGAGGATATCCATCGCATCATTCACGACCAGACGTGCGCGTTCGGTCACATGATATTTGACAATCGCCGAGGCCACCGAGGGGTGTTCGCCCAGATCTACCGCACCGGCGGTCATCCTGCGCGCGGCATCCATCACATAGGTGTTGCCACCCATGCGCGCCAGCGCTTCTTCGATGCCTTCGAACTTGCCAATCGCCAGATTGAACTGGCTACGCACCCGCGCATAGCCGCCTGTGGCACGCACCGCCAACTTGGCCATGCCGGTGGAAGATGAGGGCAGCGAAATCGAGCGCCCTGCGGCGAGGCACTCCATCAGCATGCGCCAGCCCTGACCCGCCATCTGCGGCCCGCCAATGATCCAGCTCAACGGCATGAACACATTGTTGCCCGAATTCGGCCCGTTCTGAAATACCGCGTTCAACGGCCAATGGCGACGGCCAATCGTCACGCCGGGATGATTGCTGGGCACCAGTGCGCACGTAATGCCAATGTCTTCGACATCACCCAGCAGATGATCCGGGTCGTACAGATGAAACGCCAGACCAAGAAGAGTACACACCGGCCCCAGCGTGATGTAGCGCTTTTCCCAGCTCACGCGCATGCCGATCACCGGCTGCCCCTGCCACTCACCCCGGCAGACAATGCCGGTGTCGGGAATCGCTGCCGCATCCGAACCCGCATGCGGATTGGTCAGCGCAAAAGCAGGCACTTCAAGCCCTTTGGCCAGACGCGGCAGATAATGATTTTTCTGCTCTGCCGTGCCATAGCGCAACAGCAGCTCGGCCGGGCCCAGCGAGTTCGGCACCATCACCGAAACAGCCGCTGCAGAAGATCGTGTAGAGAGCTTTTGCACCACCTGCGAATGCGCATAAGCCGAGAATTCCAACCCGCCATATTGGCGCGGAATAATCATGCCGAGAAAACCTTTGTCCTTCACAAACTGCCATGCGGCGGGCGATAAATCATGATGCACCTGCGTCACCTGCCAGTCATCGGTCAGGCGACACAATTCAGCACATTCATTATCCAAAAAAGATTGTTCGGCAACAGTCAGTTGCGGGCGAGGATAAGCCAGCAATTTCTCCCATCGGGGGTTGCCTGAAAACAGCTCGCCTTCCCACCACACCGTGCCTGCTGCGAGCGCATCGCTTTCGGTTTGCGACATGGTCGGCAGGATTTTTTTGTACAGCGCAAACACGGGGCCGGTGATCGCCAGACGACGCAGGCCTGGCAAACCCAACACGGCGATGATGATTACCCCACAAAAGACCAACAGCAACCAGAACATGATCTTCCCCCCCAACCACGCGCGCCGAAGGAAAATCC
>JALRCC010000091.1 GCA_023257495.1 Rugosibacter sp.
ACCCAGGACATCGTGATCGTCGGCGGCGGCAGCGCCGGCATTGGACTGGCGGCCAGCCTTAAAAAACGCCAGCCCAATCTGCAGATCGCGATCATAGAACCCAAGGACAAGCATTACTACCAACCCTCGTGGACCCTGGTCGGGGCAGGCGAATTCGATCCTCAGGAAAGCGTGCGCGACATGGCATCGGTGATGCCTGACGGCGTGACCTGGATACGCGCTGCCGTTACCGGTTTCGATCCCGAGAATAAAAAAGTCGCCATCGATCAAGGCAACCCGATCAGCTATCAAAATCTGGTGGTTGCACCCGGTCTGAAACTCAACTGGCAAGCCATTCCCGGCCTCGAAGACACGCTGGGGAAAAACGGCGTCACCTCAAATTACCGTTTCGATCTCGCCCCCTACACCTGGGAGCTGGTCAGACAAATGAAATCCGGCACCGCACTCTTCACGCAACCGGCAATGCCGATCAAGTGCGCAGGCGCGCCCCAGAAAGCGATGTATCTCTCTTGTTCCGATTGGGAGCAACGGGGCGTACTGAACAAGATCAGCGTCAATTTTCATAACGCGGGTGCCGTACTGTTTGGCGTAGCAGATTTCGTTCCGCCACTGATGAACTACGTTAAACGCTACAACGCGCATCTGCATTTCACTTCGACGCTGGTGGCTGTCGATGGTCCGGCGAAAAAAGCCTGGTTCGATGAAAAAGATGCGAGCGGCAATGTGATTCGTGTTGAAAAATCCTTCGACATGCTGCACGTGGTACCGCCGCAAACGGCGCCTGATTTTGTACGCGAAAGTCGGCTGGCCAATGCGGATGGCTGGGTCGATGTGAATCAAGTCACGTTGCAGCACGTGCGCTATCCCGACATCTTCAGTCTCGGTGATGCCTGCTCCTCACCCAATGCAAAAACTGCCGCCGCCGCGCGCAAGCAAATCGTCGTCGTCGCCGAGAACCTGCTCGCGGCACGCAGCGGCCGCGCGTTGCCGACGAAATACGATGGCTACGGATCCTGTCCTTTGACCGTAGAAAAAGGCCGTATCGTGCTGGCGGAATTCGGATTCGGCGGTAAATTGCTGCCCACCTTCCCGCTGACACCGACCGTGCCTCGCTTATCCGCCTGGATACTGAAAAAAAATATCCTGCCTTGGGTGTACTGGAATCTCATGCTCAAAGGGCATGAGTGGCTGGCGCGAACCGAAACAGATTAACGCCGATGCTTCAACTACCGAACTGGATGCGTCAGTATCAGCGTCCATGGCTCAGTGGCGATCTCACAGCAGGACTGATCGTCACCGTGATGCTGATACCTCAGAGTCTTGCGTATGCAATGCTCGCGGGACTGCCGCCCCAGATCGGTCTTTACGCCAGCATTCTTCCCCTACTCGCCTACGCTTTTTTTGGCAGCAGCATGACGCTTGCTGTCGGGCCGGTGGCCGTCGCATCGCTGATGACGGCCAGCGCGCTGACACCCTTGGCAGCGCCCGGCTCGGAAAACTACCTCATGCTGGCGGTGCTGATGGCCTTGATGTCAGGTCTGATTCTGTTCATCGCAGGATTGCTTCGCCTGGGCTTTCTGGCCTACTTTCTCAGCCATCCCGTCATCAGCGGCTTCATATCCGGCTCGGCGATTCTGATAACGATTGGACAGCTCAAATACCTGCTCGGATTGTCGCTGCCGGGTGGCAGCATCATCGCCACCATCAAGAGTATCGTG
>JALRCC010000093.1 GCA_023257495.1 Rugosibacter sp.
CAGCGGAGCGGCGGTTCTGTCGGCGCTGCGCTCTGCGGGAATTGATGCTGCTGCGTTTGACCCGCAGAACAAACCCCTGGAAGCCCTGCATGGCGAAAATTTCAAGCGTGTGTTTATCGCGCTGCACGGGCGAGGTGGTGAAGATGGCAGCCTGCAAGGCGCATTGAATCTGCTGAATATTCCTTATACCGGCAGTGGCGTGCTGGCTTCCGCTCTGGCGATGGATAAGTGGCGCTGCAAGCTGGTCTGGGCGGCAGCGGGTCTGCCTGTGCCCGACTACGAAATTGTGACCCCCGCCAGCCACTTTGCGGAAATCGAGGCACGGCTGGGCTTGCCACTGTTTGTGAAGCCGGCCAATGAAGGCTCCAGTATTGGTATCAGCAAGGTCAAGGAATCTGGCGGGCTGCGTGCAGCGTTTGCGCTGGCCGCGCAATATGACCCATGCGTCATTGCCGAACGCTTCCTGGCGGGTGGCGAATTTACCGTGGGGATTATTGGCGATCAGGCGTTACCCGTCATTCGTATTGTTCCGCAAACCGAGTTTTATGATTTTGCTGCCAAGTATTCACGTGATGACACGCAATATCTGATTCCGAGTGGCTTGGGCTCAGCGCGCGAGACAGAGATTCGCACCATGGCGCTGCGTGCGTTTCAGGCGCTCGGTGGTCGCGGCTGGGGACGTATTGACGTCATGCTGGATGCAGAAGACCGCGCCTGGTGTCTGGAGGCCAACACATCACCAGGCATGACAGACCATTCGCTGGTGCCTATGGCGGCAAAGGCTGCGGGCATTTCATTCGGCGAGTTGGTGATCAAGTTGCTGGAGGAAGCGCGCTGTGATTAAAGTTCGCTTGCGCGGTAATGATCGCAGTGGTGGCAATGGTGGCAATGGCCGCAGTGGCCGCAATGGTCGAAACAAGGCCGCGGCCAGCCAGGCCAGCAATACGCGCGCGTCAGCCAGTGGCAGCGGTAACCTGTTTTGGGATTCCCCCCGGATGATCAATTCAGTCGCCAATACCTTATTTTTTCTGAGCAGCATTCTTCTGGCTTGGGCTGGCATCATGGTCTTGCAGCGTTTGCCAATCTTCCCGCTAAAAACAATCATCGTAACGGATGCTGTGCAGCAGGTCTCTGCTACACAGATCAAACAGGTAGCGCGCACCGTGGTTAGTGGAAATTTCCTCACCGTCAATCTGGACGTAGCGCAGCGTTCTTTTGAGCAGTTGCCCTGGGTGCGGCGTGCCAGCTTGCGGCGCCAGTGGCCGGATAGTCTGGTGCTGTCTTTCGAGAAGCAGCGTCCGGTAGCGCAGTGGTCTGCGCTGGATGGTGAAGCTCGGTTGGTCAATGACCTGGGTGAAGTGTTTGTTGCTGCAGCACCAGCGGGAATGTCGCTCCCTGTGTTTTCAGGGCCGGAAGGCTCAGCGGCGCACATGCTCACGCGCTATGGTGAATTTGCCGCGCAGCTGGCGACCGTGCAACGCGATCTGGTGGCGTTGCGACTCTCTCCGCGTGAAGCCTGGCAGCTCAAGCTGGATGATGGTGTAGTGCTCGAGCTGGGACGTGATCAGCCTAGAACTCCATTGGCCGAACGTTTGACACGATTTACTACCCACTATTCTCAAGTAAAGAATCGTCTGCATGCACTCAGTGTGGTGGATATGCGTTACCCCAATGGATTTGCCCTTAAGGCGAGAAAAAGTTAATGAGTAAAGATATAAAACGCGACCTGATCGTTGGTCTTGACATCGGCACCTCAAAAATCGTTGCGATCGTCGGCGAGGTTGATGCTGAAGGCCGCCTTGTTGTGCTGGGCATGGGTATGCAGGAATCTACCGGCATCAAGCGCGGCATGGTCATCAACATTGAAGCGACGGTAAATTCGATCTCCAAAGCCATTGCCGAAGTTGAAATGATGGTTGGTTGCAAGGTACGCGAGGTATACACGGGAATTGCCGGCAGCCATATCAAGAGCAAGGATTCGGACGGCATGGCCGTCGTGCGCGATAAAGAGGTTACCTCCTACGATGTGGAGCGCGCTATTGAGGCAGCCAATGCCACACCGATTTCTGCCGATGACCAGATTTTGCATACGCTCGTGCAGGAGTTCATCGTGGATGGGCAGGATGGCGTCAAAGAACCCATAGGCATGGATGCGCGACGGCTGGAAGTCAGGGTGCACCTTGTCACAGGTGCGGTAACAGCCGTACAGAACATTGTTAAATGTGTACACCGTTGTGGATTGGAAGTGGTTGATCTGGTACTACAGCCACTCGCATCCGGTTATGCCGTGCTCACGGATGACGAAAAGGATGTGGGGGTGTGTCTGGTCGATATTGGTGGTGGCACGACAGATATTGCCGTCTTTGTGCAGGGAGCCATTCGACACACGGCAGTCATTCCGATTGCCGGTGATCAGGTGACCAACGATATCGCGATTGCCTTGCGCACATCAACACAGGATGCGGAGGAAATCAAAATGCGTTTTGGCACCGCACTCCAACAGATAGCAAACGCAGAAGAAATGATCGAAGTCCCGGGTGTGGGTGACCGGCCGGGATCTCAACTTTCACGGCAAACCTTGGCAGGCTTTATTCAGCCGCGCATTGAAGAAATTTTTCAGCAGGTGCAAGAAGAATTGCATCGCAGCGGCTATGAGCGTCTTTTGCGTGCAGGCATTGTGCTCACCGGAGGTGCCGCGCAAATGCCGGGCATGACTGAGTTAGGCGAAGAGATTTTCCATAATTCGGTGAAATTGGTAACGCCACTTTATGAAGGGAATTTGCGTGATTTTGTGCGTAATCCACGGTATTCCACTGCGATGGGTTTGGTGTTGGAAGGTGTAGCGCAACGTCAGCGAGGAATGAAGGTACAGCATCCCAAGACATTTGCTCAGGTTCTGGGACGCATGCGGGCATGGTTTGGTAAAAATTTTTAAGGGGATCAGTGAGCTTTGACGGCTCAGCGGGTTTTGATTATGTGGTTTTTTAAAGGAGACGATAATGTTTGAACTAGAGGAAGTTTCAGCGCAGGAAGTTGCATCCGGTACCACGGTTATTAAAGTGATCGGTGTTGGTGGCGCAGGGGGTAATGCGGTTGAGCACATGATTCGTGAAGGCGTGGGTGGGGTGGAGTTCATTTGCTGCAACACCGATTCGCAAGCATTGGATAAAAGCAATGCACACGTCAAGTTGCAACTCGGGCCAGGCTTGGGTGCGGGTGGCAAACCCGAAAAAGCCAAAGCGCTTGCAGAGGCTGACCGGGAGCGCATTGCCGAAGCGCTGGAAGGCGCGCATATGGTATTCATTACCGCCGGCATGGGTGGCGGAACAGGTACCGGTGCCGGCCCGGTGATCGCTGAAGTCGCACGCGAATTGGGCATACTGACAGTCGCTGTGGTGACCAAACCGTTTGAATATGAAGGCCGACGCAAACGCCTGGCTGAAGAAGGCGTGACAGAGTTTGAAAAGCACGTTGATTCGTTAATCGTGATTCTTAACGAAAAACTCGAGGAAGTGCTGGGTGATGATGTCAGCATGCTGGATGCATTCAAAGCGGCAGATAATGTGTTGCGTAATGCCGTTGGCGGTATTGCCGAGATCATCAATGTGCCAGGTTTGGTGAACGTCGACTTTGAAGACGTGCGTACGGTGATGGGCGAAATGGGCAAGGCGATGATGGGCTCTGCCGTGGCGTCGGGTGTTGATCGTGCGCGCATTGCTGCTGAAGAAGCGGTCGCTAGTCCGTTACTGGAAGGCATTGAGTTATCTGGTGCTCGTGGCGTGTTGGTTAACATCACGGCAAGTAACACGCTGGGTTTGAAAGAGTACAAGGATGTGATGAATACCATTCGTCAATATACGGCTGCCGAGGCAACCGTGATTTGTGGTGCTGTGTTTGATGCGTCAATGGAAGATCAACTGCGCGTAACGGTGGTTGCAACCGGTTTAGGCACTCTTTCGGGTAAGGCGCGCAAGCCGGAAATGAAGATTGTTGAAACGGTCGGGCTGCGCACTGGTACCGATGGCTTCCATGTGTTTGATAACGCCATGGGGCAGGTTGATTTATCGAATGTCGCATCAAGCTTGCGTGGCAGCATGCCGCGTAACAGCCAAGCCGAAGCAATGGCGGCTTCTGGTGTTGATAAATATGACATTCCCGCTTTTTTACGTCGTCAATCTGATTGAACAGCATTAACTCATGAAGCACGCGCCACGGGGACGTCTCCTCCTTGTGGCGTTTGATGCTTACCCGCTGAGATCAAACCCCGCATGCTAGAATTGGCCGGGTAAGCAATTATTAACGTATTGTTTTTTAATACTAACTTTTCCTTTCTCCTAGACTATAGCCGCGTCTAAACTCGCCATGCTGCGCCAACGAACACTAAGATCGCTAGTTAAAACTACCGGGGTGGGGCTTCACTCGGGAGCCAAGGTTTCGTTAGTGTTACGTCCGGCACCCGTCAATACAGGCGTTGTTTTTCGCCGGGTGGACTTAACCCCCCCGGTGGATCTGAAAGCGGATCCTTTTGGTGTGGGTGATACACGCATGGCCTCTTGCCTCGAGCAGAACGGGGCGAAAATTTCCACCGTGGAACATCTCATGTCCGCCTTGGCTGGTTTGGGCATTGATAATGTTTATATCGATGTCGATGCAGCTGAGCTGCCGATCATGGATGGCTCGGCCGCGCCTTTTGTTTTTCTGTTGCAATCTGCAGGCATCGAAGAACAGGCTGCGGCAAAGCAATTCATTCGTGTCAAGAAAGTGGTTGAAGTGAAAGAAGGTGATAAATGGGCCCGACTGTCACCCTTTGATGGCTTCAGTCTCGATTTCTCCATCGTTTTTTCTCATCCGGCGGTTGCTCAGTCAGGCTCTAGCGCGCATATTGATTTTGCCGATCAATCCTATATCCGCGAAATTGCCCGTGCGCGGACATTCGGCTTTATGCAGGATGTCGAGGTCTTGCGTGAGCAAGGGCTTGCCCTGGGGGGCAGCCTCGACAATGCCATCGTAATGGACGAGTATCGCGTATTGAATAATGATGGTCTGCGCTATGCAGATGAATTCGTTAAACACAAAATACTGGATGCTGTCGGTGACCTTTATTTGGCAGGCCATCCACTCCTTGCCGCATTTTCTGCTCATAAATCGGGCCATGCGCTAAATAACGCCTTGTTGCGCGCTCTGCTCAATGATGCCTCTGCTTGGGAGATGGTGAACTTTCTGCATGTGGAAGACGCACCGGCCAAAGTGGCGAGACTCTATCCTCAATTGGCTTGATCAAGCCTGGTCTCCAAGGTTTCCCGCCATGTTGTTCCTTCGAGTAATTGGCATACTGACCGCAATAACCATCGGGAGCAGTGTTTTGGCCTGGCTATTTACGAACGATCGTCGCTATTTGTACCTGGCGGGTCGCGTGGCCAAAGGCGCTTTGATCGTAGCGCTGACCATCCTGGTATTGATGGTCGCTGAGCGACTGATCATTCTCTAATAACTTTTATCAACCGATCAAGTGCGCACTTGAGAGCAGACTCTGGCGGCAAATTTTGCGCCAGCAAATCAAGTCCCCGCTTTTGTTGATCGCCAGGCAAAGCAGGTCTTTGATAAGCCGCTTTGGGCCGAGTCGAAGGACTGGTCTGCACACTGACGCCAACTTCGGTAACCTTTACCGACGAAGAACTTAATGCAGAAGCAATCCGTGGGCCTAATTGTCTTATCTTGGCAGCCACAGCACTGTTGCTGGTATGAATGAAAATCTTTCCCAGCCGAAAGTTTGCCACCCGGGCATGGGGGCACAGCGCCTCGGGAAGTATGGTTTCCAGAGTCCGCTGAAACTCCAGAAGGCGTTGCGCGTGGGCAGCCAACCGCGCCAAACCGTCCGTTGAAACCAGGTGTTCCTGGAGACTCTTTGCCATCATCATTCCAGAGCAGGGGAAAGCAGGCATCTTATGCTGGTCTGGGATGGGTTGGCAAGAACAAGAATAGACCTCATTGCTGCCGTAACTGGATAGTAAATGACAGCGGCGCAGAGAATTAGATGGAGCGTACCCCCATGCTAAAATCGCCTCTTTGTATTTTTCGGCCTTTGGCTTAACAAAGCGGGCTGCGTAACCTCCATGATCTCTGGATTTCTCAAAAAAATTTTTGGCAGCCGCAATGATCGGCTGATCAAACAATATCGCCAAATCGTCACCCAGATCAATGCACTCGAAAGTGGATTGCAAGCACTGGATGATGCTGCATTGCAAGCGAAAACGGACGAGTTTCGTCGTCGCCATGCCGAAGGCGAATCATTAGATGCCTTGCTGCCTGAAGCGTTTGCTGTTGTGCGTGAAGGGGGGCGACGTGTCTTGGGAATGCGTCACTTTGATACGCAGCTGGTGGGCGGCATGGTGTTGCATTATGGCAAGATTGCCGAAATGCGGACGGGTGAAGGTAAAACGCTCACAGCAACCTTGGCGGTTTATCTGAACGCCTTGTCTGGCAAGGGCGTTCATCTGGTGACTGTGAATGATTATTTAGCCAGCCGTGACGCGGAATGGATGGGTCGCCTGTATCGATTCCTGGGGCTGACCATCGGCATCAATCTTTCGCAACTGCCGCATGAGGCCAAACAAGCAGCTTATGCGGCGGATATCACTTACGGAACGAATAACGAATTCGGCTTCGATTATCTGCGCGACAACATGGTGTACTCCCCGGCGGAACGAGTACAGCGCGGATTGAATTTCGCGATTGTCGATGAAGTGGATTCAATCCTTATTGATGAAGCGCGTACACCACTGATTATTTCTGGTCAGGCCGAAGATCACACCGAGTTATATGTGGCCATGAACGCAGTGCCGCCACTGCTGACGCTGGGCGAAGCGGCAAAAAATGATACTGAAAAAGATAGCGGCGATTACACGGTTGACCTTAAATCACACCAGGTATTGTTGACTGATGAAGGGCATGAAAAAGCCGAGAACATCCTCACGCGTCTCGGGCTTTTGCCTGAAGGCAGCAGTTTGTACGAGCCGGCCAACATTTTGCTCATGCACCACTTGTACGCTGCATTGCGTGCGCACAATCTGTATCACCGCGACCAGCAGTATGTTGTGCAAGATGGTGGCGTCACTATCGTTGATGAATTTACCGGGCGTCTGATGACAGGGCGGCGCTGGTCTGAAGGCTTGCATCAGGCCGTCGAAGCCAAAGAAGGTGTGGCGATTCAAGCTGAAAATCAAACCCTCGCCTCAATCACTTTCCAGAACTATTTCCGCATGTACGGCAAGCTGGCCGGCATGACGGGTACAGCCGACACGGAAGCCTATGAGTTTCAACAGATCTACGGGCTTGAAACCGTTGTTATTCCAACCAATCGACCCATGGTCCGGCGCGACGAGCATGACCAGATTTACCGCACAGCGCAAGAAAAATATACTGCAATCATTGCGGATATTCGCAGCTGTAAAGAGCGGGGGCAGCCGGTGCTGGTGGGCACCACATCGATTGAAAATTCGGAATTGCTCTCCAACCTGTTAGACAAGGAAAAACTGTCGCACCAGGTACTCAACGCCAAGCAGCATGCGCGTGAAGCGGAAATCATTGCCCAAGCGGGCCGCCCTGG
>JALRCC010000186.1 GCA_023257495.1 Rugosibacter sp.
AGCAGGGTGCGATCTGGCCCACATGGCAGGTTGCGAGCCCGCAGCGGTTATCTGTGAAATTCTCAAGGATGATGGCAGCATGGCGCGGCTACCCGATCTCCTTGAGTTCGCCGCAGAGCACCAACTCAAAATTGGCACCATCCGTGATCTGATTCATTACCGTGCAGAAAATGAAACCCTGGTCGAATGTGTCGTCGACAAGGAAATCACCTGTGCGCAAGGCACGTTCAGGCTGCGTGCCTTTATCGATAAAACCAGTGGCGACTCGCATCTGGCGCTCTCTCATGGGGAGATTCGTGCGGACCAGGAAACCCTGGTGCGCGTGCATGAAGCGGTTTCCGTACTGGATTTTCTTGGCGTGCAAAATACACGGCACAGCTTCAGCATTGATTTTGCCCTGCGCCAGATTGCCGCAGTAGAGCGCGGCGTTGTCGTCATGCTGCATCATGCAGAATCCACTCAAGCCATGCTCACCGCACTGCGAGACGATGCCGCCACACGCACCACTGATGCCAAATGGGATCCACGCCTGTATGGAATCGGTGCCCAAATTCTGCGGGACGTCGGCGTAGGCAAGATGCATCTGATGTCCAACCCTCGAAAAATGCCCAGCATGGCAGGCTTCGGCCTGGAAATCTGCGGCTATTTCGCCCCTTGATACAACCAATAAAAAACAACCCAGCGAGACGTGCACGATGAGCATTCACGAAATAGAACCTCAACTCGACGGTCGCGGCTTGCGCATTGGCATTGTGCAAAGCCGCTTTAACGAACCCATCGGCGAAGGCCTGCGTTCCGGATGTCTGGCCGGGCTTGCGCAAATGCGGGTGGCGGACACGGATATCACATATGCCACCGTTCCCGGCGCACTGGAAATTCCCCTGGCACTGCAAGCGTTTGCCCAAAGTGGCAACTTCGATGCGCTCGTTGCGCTCGGTGCCGTGATTCGTGGGGAAACCTATCATTTTGAAATTGTTGCCAATGAGTCTGCCCGAGGCATTACCGACGTGCAACTGAACACCGGCATCCCGATCGCCAATGCTGTGTTGACCACAGAAAACGATGATCAAGCACTGGCACGCATGGTGCAAAAAGGTACAGAAGCGGCCCAGGCCGCCATTGAAATGGTGCAACTGTTACGCGCGGTAAAAAAATAATGGGCAGCAGCAATTCAGCACGGCATCGGGCACGCGAGTTCGCGGTTCAGGGTTTGTACCAAAGACAGGTGGGTGGTCAGGATGAAGCCGCCATTCAAGTGCAAGCTGAAAGCGTGGCCGGCTTTCACAAAGCGGATAACGAGCTCTATCTTCAATTGCTGCACGAAACGCTGGCCCAAGCAGAAATATTGCAGGCCGATATTGCACCGCACATTGCCCGCCCGTGGGATGAAATCTCGCCCATCGAGCGTAGCGTATTGCTCCTGGGTGCCTGCGAGTTTCGGTTTCATCCGGAAACGCCTTATCGCGTCATCATTAACGAGTGCGTTGAACTCGCCAAAACCTTTGGCGGCACCGATGGCCACAAGTTTGTGAACGGTGTGCTGGACAAAATGGCTGCAGTGCTGCGCACGGTTGAAGCTCAATCGCGCTAACCTCCGCGCAGGGAAGTTTTGCAGGCAAATTTTTCATGCCTTCCGAGTTCGATCTGATCCGTCAGTTTTTCATCCGCCCGACGCGTCATACGCTGCTGGGCGCGGGTGATGATGCAGCATTGGTTGTCGCAACGCCCGGCTGTGAGCTTGTCACCTCGACCGATCTGCTCGTGGAAGGCACACATTTTCTTGGCGACACGGCACCCTTTGATCTGGGCTGGAAAACCCTGGCAGTCAACGTCTCCGACATGGCCGCCATGGGTGCCACACCGCGCTGGGCAACATTGGCCGCCGCCTTGCCAGCGCCGACTTTTGATTGGCTCGATGCCTTTTCACGTGGATTTTTTGCCTGCGCCGAGGCATTCAACGTCGATCTCATCGGCGGTGACACCACCCGAGGGCCACGCGCCTTTTGCGTCACGATCATGGGCGAGGTTCCTGCAGGACAAGCGTTGCTGCGCAGCGGCGCGCAAGCGGGCGATTCGATCTGGGTCTCTGGCACGCCCGGACGCGCAGCCCTCGGATTGGCCCATATCCAGGGCCGCGTCACCCTCGCTGAACCACAGCTGGGGCAATGCCTGGCGGCCCTGCATCATCCGCAACCACGAGTAGCCCTTGGCCTGGCACTGCGTGGCTTGGCCACTGCGGCGATTGATGTTTCTGACGGCTTGCTGGCTGATCTCGGCCACATTCTGACGGCATCACGTTGCGCAGCAGATCTGCACATACCGCACCTGCCACCTGCCGGACTGCCGCGCGATAGCTATCTTTCCGGAGGTGATGATTACGAACTAATCTTCACGCTACCCGCAGAACATCGTGCGGCCATGACCACCCTGGCTGTCGAACTCGATTTGCCGCTCACCTGTATTGGTACTATCACACCCGCCCTATCTGACACGCTAGGCACACCAAGCATAGGCACATTCGTTCTGCGCGACGATCAAGGCTCGCCCATCATTCCAACGCGCCACGGATTTGACCATTTCCTGTAATTTTTTACTGCTCATGCGCCTGCCCGCCCCGCCGTTCAAATTTCTTTTTCAGCACCCTGCCCACCTTGTTGCCTGTGGTTTTGGCAGCGGGCTTTCCCCTGTGGCCCCTGGCACAGCCGGAACCGCTTTTGCCTGGGCAACCTACGCCATGCTGCGCGGGCACATGCCCACTGATGCAATGTTCGGGTTATTTCTTCTGCTCGCTTTCGGAGTCGGCGTTTCTGCCTGCCATATTACCGGGCGCGATCTCGGCGTCATCGACCACGGAGCCATCGTGTGGGATGAAATTGTGCCCTTCTGGGCCGTGCTGCTCTTCACCCCCGCCGGATTCTGGTGGCAACTCGGTGCTTTTCTGGGCTTTCGTTTTTTTGATGTCACCAAACCCCGGCCCGCACGCTATTTCGATACCCGCGTTAAAAATGGCTTCGGCGTGATGATGGACGATGTCATTGCTGCGGGCTACACCATCCTCACCCTGGCTGTCGCCAAGACACTATTGACTCCCCTGGGATATTAGCCATGGATGCCGAGCTTGTCGCCTTGTCTCTAGCCATTGGTCAAGCGGCCATGGCACGCAATGCAACGCTTGCCACCGCAGAATCCTGCACCGGCGGCTGGGCAGCGCAAGTCATTACCCATACCGCAGGTAGCTCGGCATGGTTCGACCGTGGCTTCATCACCTATTCCAATGCCGCCAAAAGCGACATGCTAGGCGTTCAAGGCCTGACACTGACCACTCACGGGGCAGTCAGTGAAGCCACGGCACGAGAAATGGCACTGGGTGCCCTGACGCATTCTGCGGCGTCCTACGCGCTGGCAATTACCGGTATTGCCGGCCCGGCGGGTGGATCAGCCACTAAACCCGTGGGCACTATCTGTTTTGCCTGGTGTTGCGCAGGGCAACCACCCTTTGCTGAAACCCTTTACTTTTCAGGTGACCGTGAAGCCATTCGCCGCCAAGCCGTGATTCATGCGCTCAACCGATTACTTGCTTGTCTGGTTGAAAACCTAAAACAGGATAAGTCGGCAAAAACTATGCCATCCATGCCATAATCAAAACCATCTTTTAGGACAAAACTCATGGACGATAATAAAACCAAAGCGCTTCAAGCCGCACTAGCCCAGATCGAAAAGCAGTTCGGCAAGGGCTCCATCATGAAAATGGGTGAAGGCAATGTCGGCGACGACATCCAGACCGTCTCCACCGGCTCTGTCGGACTCGACATTGCGTTAGGCATCGGCGGTTTGCCACGGGGACGTATCGTTGAAATCTATGGTCCCGAGTCTTCCGGCAAAACGACCTTATGCTTGCACGTCGTGGCTGAAATTCAGAAAGCGGGCGGGGTTGCTGCCTATATCGATGCAGAAAATGCACTCGACCCCGGCTATGCCGCCAAGCTCGGCGTGAATGTTCCTGACATGCTGATCTCGCAGCCTGATACGGGCGAACAAGGTCTGGAAATCGCTGACATGCTGGTGCGTTCCGGTGGCGTTGATCTCGTCGTCATTGATTCGGTCGCCGCACTCACCCCACGCGCTGAAATCGAAGGCGAAATGGGTGACCAGTTGCCGGGCCTGCAAGCACGGTTGA
>JALRCC010000108.1 GCA_023257495.1 Rugosibacter sp.
CTGTTGGCGCGCGTGTTGCGATTGAGCAGGTGCTTGAGGCGATAGAGCAGGCGCCCGGCCCAGTGGCCGTAGATGGCCGCGTCGAGCGCCTGCCGGTTAGCGCTCAGCAGCTGCAGCAGCTCGGGCAGGTGCGGCGTGCTCCAGTCGCCCGCGATATAGGACTCGGCAAAGCCGATGTCGCCCGACTTCAGCGCGGCGACGCAAGGCTGCCAGTTGTGCAGGTGCAGCACCGCGCTCGGCGCACCGGCCTCGGCCTGGCCGAAATGCTGCAGCTGGCCATCGGGCAGCTGGACGGTCAGCGCACCATGGCGCAACTGCTGCAGCAGGCTGAACACGGTGCGGGCGGCGGCGGGCAGGCCTGCGGGCAGCGAAAGCAGGCCGGAATGGCGGGGGGCGGTGGTGCTGTTCATGCGGGAACTCCAGAAATTCAGCGACTCACGAAACGGTCTGGCGGCGCCGGCTTGGCATGGAAGCGGACCCGCTTGCACCAGAGCCTGAGCGCCTGCCAGTGGATGCGCGCGACAATCATCAGCGTCATGGCCGGATGCTCCAGCAGCACGCGGCGCAGGCTGGCGCGGGTCACCGGCTCGAGCTGGCCGCCGACGCTGGTGCGCAGCAGGGGACCGGACTCGTCGTCATGGTCGATCCGCACCAGCACCTCCTCGGGCGCTGGCGCCTGGCTGCGCAGGAAGCGGAAGCGGTAGCGGCCGCTCAGCTCGCAGAAGGGCGAGACGTGGAAGACCTTGCGCGCCTGCGACTCGATCCCGTAGGCGGGACTGTCGAGCAGGTAGCAGTGGCGCTCGCCGAAGGTGTTGTTGACCTCGGCGACGATGGCGCGCAGGCTGCCGTCGGCCCGCTCGCAGTACCAGAAGCTGACCGGCTTGAAGGTGTGCCCCAGCATGCGCGGATAGGCCTGCAGCCAGGCCTCGCCGTCGGCGTCGGTGATGCCCTCGGCGCGCAGCAGCTCATCGAGCCAGGCCAGCGCGCCGCCCTGCTGCGGCCTGCGGCCGTCGCCGTGGTCGCGGTCGTGGAAGCTGATCAGCCCGGCCCGGTTGTACGCGAGCGCGCCGGCCGCGGCCGGGTCCGTCGCCAGGGTGCGCATCGGCAGCAGCAGGAAGGCGGTCGGGTAGGAGAAGGTGTTGCGGCTCGGCCTGAGCCGGTCGTGGAACACGCGGCCGAAGCCGAGCAGTGGCCGCGCCGCCGGGCGACCCGGGTGGGGGCTGGCCGCCGCGGAATTCACGCCGCCTCCCGCCAGGCCTGCAGGCGCTGGGACAATTCGGCCGCCACTGCCAGCCCCGACCTGAGCCCGTCCTCGTGGAAGCCGTAGCCGGTCCAGGCACCGCAGAACCAGCTGTGGCGCTGACCCTGCAACTCGCCCAGGCGCTGCTGGGCCCGGATCGCGGCCAGGTCGAACACCGGATGCGCGTAGTCGTACTCGCCGATGATGCGCGCCGGATCGATGTCGCGCACCGGGTTCAGCGACACGATCACATCCTGCGCGAAGGGCAGCGGCTGCAGGCGGTTGAGCCAGTAGTGCAGGCAGACGCGGGCCGATTCCTGCGCACTATCGGCCGCGCGTTCGTAGTTCCATGCCGCCCAGGCAGCGCGGCGCCTTGGCATCACGCGAGTGTCAGTGTGCAACACGGCGCGATTGGGCTGGTAGCGGATGGCACCCAGCACCTGCTGTTCGGCCACGCTGGGCTGTGCCAGTAGGCGCAAAGCCTGGTCGCTGTGCACAGCCAGAATCACAGCGTCAAAGTGCTCCACACTGCTACCCGTGCGAATGAACACGCCTCCAACGTCGCGTTCGATGTGCGTGACCGGCGTAGCTAAGTGCGTATCCAGCCCTTGCACGATGGCGTGGACATAATGGCTCGCTCCGCCCGCCACGGTGTACCACTGCGGCCGGTTTTGCACTTGGATCAGGCCGTGGTTGTAGCAAAAGCGGACCATGGTGGCCACGGGAAAGCGCAGCATCTGGTCGGTCGGGCAGCTCCAGATGCACCCCAGCATAGGTAGAAAATACCAGTGGCGAAACGCCACACCAAAACCGTGCTGGTCTAAAAAATCACCCAGCGACTGAGCCAGTTCCTGCTCTTGTCCGCTTGCGGCCAGTGCGGTGCACAGGCGGTTGAAGCGCAGCAGCTCTAACAGCATGCCGAGAAAGCGCGGGCGCAACAAGTTGCGCCGCTGGGCAAACACGGTGGCCAGGTTGGAGCCACTCCACTCCAGCGCCTCGGCACCCAGCGTTCCCGCGCCCGGCACTTGGACGGAAAACGACATTTCCGACGAGGCCGTGGGTATCTGCAACTCGTCCAGCAGCCCAATCAAGCCGGGATAGGTGCGCTCGTTGAACACCAGAAAGCCGGTGTCCACCCCATGCGTCACAGTCCGGCCAAGTGCATCGGGCAAGGTCACATCCACGGTATGGCTGTGGCCGCCGAAATAGTGGCCTGCCTCGAACAGCGTGACCCGCACATGCCGACGTAGCCGGTGTGCGGCCGCCAAGCCCGAAATACCTGATCCGATGATTGCAACTTTCATGGTCTTTTTCAATCGGTAGTGCTTGTCTATACAGCACGGTTGCGCTGCTCATATGGCGTAATATACTAGACAAAGATATTTTTGTCCTAGACAAATAATCCAATTCATTTTCGATCACCATGAACTCGCTCACCTCGTCGATTCCCCTGACATCAACTTCACCCAGCAATGCCGAGTTATCAATTGCCGCCGTCGAACACGAGACTGGCCTAGGCAAAGGCACCCTCCGCGTGTGGGAGCGGCGCTATCGATTTCCCACGCCTTCACGTGATTCCTCAGGTAACAGACTCTACAGCAGAGAACAGGTGCAGCAACTCAAACTGATCAGCCGACTACTCAACTCCGGCTTGCGTCCTGGCAAAGTAGTCGGCTTGGATCAAGCCGCATTACAGGCCCTTCTGGTACGACATACCGAAGCATCACCAGTAAATTTGTCTAAGACAAAAATAAACAACGAAGGTGCCGATCCCGTGATTGAGGAACTGCTTCACGCCATTAGCACGCATGACCCGCGCGCCCTGCGACACCGCCTCAGCCATGCCCAGTTACGCATGGGTCTGGCAACTTTCGTGACCGACCTGGTAGCGCCGTTGACGACGGCGGTTGGCAAAGCCTGGGCTCAAGGGCGTTTTGAAGTTTTTGAAGAACATCTTTACACCGAGGTCATTACCGGCGTGTTGCGCTATGCGATCGCCTCGCTAATGCCGCAACCCATGACACAAGGCCCCAAGGTGCTGCTCACCACCTTGCCACAAGAACAGCACAGCCTGGGGCTGCTGATGGTCGAGGCGTTGTTGGCGCTCGAGGGCTGTACCTGTGTGTCATTGGGTACCCAGACGCCGCTGCTCGACATTGTTCAGGCTGCGCTGGTGCATCGCGCCGATGTAGTGGCACTGAGCTTCAGCAACCTGCACAAGGCGACCGTGGTGCAGACCAGTCTGCGCGAGCTACGCGCGCAGCTGCCGACTGTTACCGACCTGTGGGTCGGCGGCGCGTGTAATGCACTGTACCAATGGCCTCAGCCCGGCGTTAGCGCCGTGCTAAATTTGTCAGGCTTACAGCCCTTAGTGGCACAATGGCGCCACACTCATTGACCTTAGGAAGGATTTGTCATGCACATCACTGCGCACAGGCTTGGCGTGCGACAGGCATCTGTCCGCCACACACCAGGCATAACGCGAAAAAATCGGCGCTGACAGCACGGTGTCTAGCATCGCGCCTCATCTATCGCCGCAGCGTCCACTCGCCTATTGCACAACTGCGCGCGCCCACACTGATCATTGTGGGCACCGTCGTTACCCTGCAGCATAAGTTACAGTGGTTTCTTGAATAGCATGACTGAAGAAGTTGCCGTCGAAAGCGAAGTCGAACTCAAACTCGCGCTGGCAAAAAAAGAACAGCAGCGTTTTTTGCGCCACCCGTTGCTTGAACAAGCCACGCACCGCCAGACCCAGCTACTTGATAACACTTACTGCGACACGCCTGACCTTGCCCTGTGCCGCCAGGGTATGGCTCTGCGCTTGCGACGCCAGGGCAGACGCTGGCTGCAAACCGTGAAACTGGCAGGCAACGCCGCTGCAGGCCTGGCCAGCCGTCCGGAATGGGAAGTGCCCTATAAGGGTCAGTTTGATTTTTCGGCCATCACTGCGAAAAAAGTGCGGACATGGCTACAACGTCCGCATCTGCTGGCGCAATTGACTCCCATTTTCAACACCCGTTTTCAACGCCAGACCTGGCGCTTTGCCGCTGCTCACGGTGCCGTGCTGCTCACGCTTGATCGCGGCTGGATTACCGCAGGAGACGAACGCACCGAGATTTCAGAAATCGAGCTGGAACTCGAGCATGCTCCGCTCAATGCACTCTTTGATCTAGCACTCCCGCTAGCAGAAAGTCTGACGCTCACACCTGCCGTGCGCTCCAAGGCCGAGCGCGGATATCAGCTGTACAGCCACATCCCGCCGCAACCGGTTAAAGCACCCAACATATCAATCTCGCCCGATCTCTCGCCGCTAGCGGCCTTGCGTACCATTGCCCTGGCCTGCCTTGAGCACTTGCAGCAAAACCACGATGGCGCATTGCATACCGAAGATCCTGAATACATTCACCAGATGCGCGTCGCCACGCGCCGGTTACGCGCCGCACTGCGGATTTTTTCACCCCTTCTATCAGCCGGATTTACCTCGGTACTAAAGGACGGTTTCACGCCGCTCATGATGCAGCTTGGTCAGGTACGTGATCTGGATGTACTACACGCCGAGATTGTCGCCCCCGTGCTTGCCACGATGCCTCACAAGCGGCGCGGTAAAGACAAATCGTCTCTGGCACCCTTGTTATCAGTGATAGATCAGCACCGGCAACACGCTCGCCAACAAGCCATAACACTGCTTGACTCCCCTGCCTATGGTCATGCCCTGCTCGCCGCATTACAAACCCTGCACGCGCAAGAAACCAGCACATCAACCAAGGCACCCAAAAATGCACCCAAACTATCTCGCTTCGCCGCAAAACGTTTGCGCAGTACAAGCCAACATGTCTTGCGACACATACGCTCTGTAAATGATCAAGATGCAACTTCGTTGCATGACCTGCGCATTGCGATCAAGCGTCTGCGTTATGCCATGGATTTTTTCAGCTCACTCACCATGTTGCAGAACCTGCCCCCGCTCTTGCCTCAACTCATTCTCTTGCAAGACACGTTAGGACAGATCAACGATCTGTCTCAAGCCGGAAAATGGCTTATGGAACATACCGAAAACGACCCCTCCGCGCGCGAAACAGTGGCCCTGATCGGCAACTGGCACGTTCAACACCACGCGCAACTGCTGGCCAGCTTACCGCCGGCCTTGCGTCGTCTTGAAAAACAATTGGAAAAACTGGCAACCCACCTTAAGCCGCATTAGTCACATAGGCGTCATGTTCGCGGCCTATACTCGTCCCCTGCAGGAAATGACATAGGCCATGTAAACGTATGTGCACGGAAATAATGCAATGGATTTGATTCTCTGGCGGCATGCCGAAGCAGAAGACGGTGATGCAACACTCCCTGACCTCAAGCGCCGTCTAACCGCGCGTGGCGGAAAACAGGCAAAAAAAGTAGCGTACTGGCTGCACCAGAATTTACCGCGCAAGTGCCGTATTCTTGTCAGCCCGGCAGAGCGCACGCAGCAAACAGCCAATGCGCTGGAACTGCCCTACGAAATCGAAAAAAAAGTCGGCGTTGGTGCTACGGTGGCTGATATCCTCGCGGCGGCCAACTGGCCGACAGACCCGGGCGCGGTTGTGATTGTTGGCCATCAGCCGACGCTTGGACGTATCGCTGCCCTGCTCCTGAGCGGAATAGAAGCCGACTGGCCCATGAAAAAAGGTGCCATCTGGTGGTTCTCCAGCCGCATGCGCGAAAGTGAACCACAGATCGTGTTGCGTGCGGCGATCAATCCGGACTTTCTGTAGGGCCAATATAGAGTAGAGGCAAAACTTCTGCGCCGACCGGGCGTGAGAAAAAACCATAGGCGGCAAAACGAGCAAAGAGCGCACCAACAGCGCACCAACGGCACTGCACGGTAAAATCACACCATTGGGGAAACCCGCCATCTGTGCAACAGCCCGCCCGTGCCTTCTGCCGCATCCCATTTAACACCTCCGCCAGATTTTTTGGTGGCCTGCTTATGCGCTGACTGGTGCAACACCTGTCGCGACTATCGCGCAGGCTTTAGCGCGTTGGCGCAGCAGTTCACCGATACCGCGTTTCGCTGGATCGATATCGAAGATGCAGCCGATGAACTGAACAGCATCGACGGGGGATCAGAGATGGATATTGAAAACTTTCCCACGCTGCTCATTTTCAATCGCGGCAAAGTGGTTTTTTTCGGTCCCATGCTGCCCCAGCCATGGCTACTCGAGCGAACATTCAATGCCTTGCGCGCGCTCTCGGGGGAGGCATTGGAAAGTCATATTTCAGCCAATGCCACACATCAGCAATGGCAACGCCTGGCTCCCTTGCACCCCATATTGCTGGCTCACGCCCCGGTGTAATCGAGGTGCAATTCAGGGTGCCGGATTCGTATAGCGCAGATGCAGCGCTTCGATCTCCTGCACAACATTTTCCGTCAACGGTAGCGCACAAGCGGCTATATTTTCCTTGAGCTGTGCCAGTGTGGTTGCACCGATAATCGTGCTGCCAACACACCAGCGCGACGCCACAAAAGATAACGCCAATTGCACAGGCGTCAGAGCGTGGCGATGAGCCAGCTCGACATAGGCGGCAACCGCCAAAGGTACGTTAACTTTTGTGTACCGCTGGGCAAAAGAGCCAAACAGGGTTGCCCGACCATGAGCCTTGGGATCAGCCCAATACTTGCCGGATAAAAAACCAAAGGCCAAGGGTGAATAAGCTAACAATGACAGCTGCTCGCGATAGCCGACTTCGGCCAGCCCCATTTCCCATGTTCGGTTAAGCAAGCTGTAGGCATTCTGAATCGACACGATGCGCGGCAAGCCGTGCGCCTGGGCCGTTTGCAAAAACTGCATCACGCCCCACGGCGTTTCATTGGACAAACCAATATGGCGAATCTTGCCTTCTTTCACCAGTTCATCGAGTGCTTGCAGCGTGTCCAGAAACGCCACGAAGTCGCGCTCTTTTTCCGGCTCGAACTGGTACTGACCAAACGTGGGCACATTGCGATCCGGCCAGTGCAGCTGATAAAGGTCGATATAGTCGGTTTGCAGACGCTCCAGCGAGCCATCAACTGCCGCACGCAGGTTTTTGCGATCGAAGGTTAGCGTTCCGTCGCGAATCCAGTCTATCCGACCGGCACCCGCTGCCTTGGTCGCCAGCACCACGTGATCCCGTGCCTGATGCTTTAACCAGGTGCCAATGATGCGCTCTGTCGCACCAGTCGTTTCAGCCTTGGGCGGCACGGGATACATTTCCGCCGTGTCAATAAAATTGATGCCTTGGGCAAACGCATAGTCAAGCTGTTCATGGGCCTCTGCCTCGCTGTTTTGCTGGCCGAATGTCATGGTGCCAAGGCACACGGATGAGACCCGCAAATCACTTTTACCCAGGTTCACAAATTTCATTATTTCCAATTCCTTTCAAGCACTACCTGAGCGCTACCCCTTAGCGCCAATGCCTATGGCCGCACGAGCTGCCATTGCTGTCTCATACACAGTGGCCTGATCTTCCCCGACCACGGTGAAATGCCCCATCTTGCGCCCCGGCCGTGGCTGATGCTTGCCGTAAAGATGTAGCTTGAGACCGGGAATTGATAGCAGCGTGCGCCAATCCGGCTCGCGAATCTCATGATCCCCATCATGAGTCCAGAGGTCGCCCAGGAGATTCACCATCACCGCAGCGGAATGATTTCTGACATCACCCAAAGGCAGGTCACACAGGGCTCGCACCTGCTGCTCAAACTGATTGGTGACGCAAGCATCCAGCGTGTAATGGCCGGAATTATGTGGTCGTGGCGCGATTTCATTCACATAGATCCGGCCTTGGACAACAAAGAACTCGACGCTCAAGGTGCCGATGTAAGCCATGTTTGCCGCGATGTCGCACGCCAACTGCTCAGCGTTACCGAGCAAACCTGAAAAAGCCTGCGCCGGCACGGATGAAAT
>JALRCC010000142.1 GCA_023257495.1 Rugosibacter sp.
CATGCGGCACAAGGCCCTCGAGTTGCCATTGCTGGACGCCCCAACGTGGGTAAGAGTACGCTGGTCAACACTCTGCTTGGCGAAGAGCGTGTCATTGCATTCGATATGCCAGGGACCACACGCGATGCCATTGAAATTGCTTTTGAACGCAATGGCAAGGCTTATACCCTGATTGATACCGCAGGGCTACGTCGCAAGGGGCGGGTTTTTGACACCATTGAAAAGTTTTCCGTTATCAAAACCCTGCAAGCCGTTGAAGAAGCCAATGTCGTGGTGTTGATGGTGGATGCCAGCCAGGATATTTCTGATCAAGATGCACATATTGCAGGCTTTTGCGTAGAGGCCGGGCGCGCCTTGGTGGTTGCTGTCAATAAATGGGACGCGATTGATTCTTATCGCCGGGAACGCATTAAAGAATCCATCGAGCACAAGCTCAACTTTCTGGGTTTTGCACAGGTACACTATATCTCGGCCAGTAAAGGTCAAGGGATCGGTGGTGTGCTAGCTTCTGTTGATAAAGCCTATGCTGCGGCGATGGCGAAAATGGCCACGCCCAAACTGACTCGCGTGCTCATTTCAGCGGTGGAAAAACAGACACCTCCACGTCATGGCCTGTTTCGGCCCAAATTGCGCTACGCTCATCAAGGTGGCAGTAATCCGCCGATTATCGTGATTCACGGCAATATGCTGGAACACATTCCTGCCTCATACACCCGCTTTCTGGAGCGCTACTTTCTTGAGGCATTCAAACTGCAAGGCACGCCACTACGGATTCAATACAAAAGTTCAAAAAATCCGTTTGCCGATGAGAAGTAAAGGCTGAAAAGTTGGTGCCAGTTGGTATTCATGTTGGATGGCACAGTCATAAAAAAACGATTACATTGTTTATCTGCAAAAATAGAATCACTTCTTTACCTACTAAAGGATGCAACCATGAGTAATAAAGGGCAAATGTTACAAGACCCGTTTTTGAATATTTTGCGCCGGGAACATGTTCCCGTCGCTGTCTATCTGGTGAATGGTATTAAATTGCAAGGACAGATCGATTCTTTCGATCAATATGTGGTGTTGCTGAAAAACACCGTGACCCAGATGGTCTATAAGCACGCCATATCAACGATTGTGCCTGTGCGCGCAATTGATATGTCAATGGATGCAGACGAGGCTGATTGATTCGTTGGTGAGCTTTTGCTCATTCAGTTGGATATATTCGGGTGACCGCTGGTTCATCACGTTGCTTGTTGGGCAGCTTCGGTGCAACTTCAGGGCTTCTGCAGAAGGGATGTGGTAACATTTCCGCCATTCGACTAAGCGTAAAAACAAGATGAAAGTCTGTTTTTTTGCGTCATGCCCTAGCCGATTTTTCATATGCTCATCGGATGTCGGATGTATCTAAACTAAAGATCGATATGTTGTTGGTTGCCGACATGATGGCGTCGTGTTTTTAATTTTTCCCACATCTTGGCTAGCGGCAGCAAACGGATGCTGCGCTAAATTAACGGAGTTATTTCATTGTGATAACCGGTATTTTGATGTCGCTTAACGATCATGGCTGGGGTAATAAGCCAGAGAGTGGCAAGGGTGGGGATAAACAAGGGCCGCCTGATTTGGAAGATTTATGGCGCGATATTAATCGCCGTCTATCCGGTATTTTTGGCAATAAAAACCCAGTGCAACGCGGCCAAAATAGCGGCAATGGTTCGGGTAGTGGTGATGGTGGCCTGCCAAGTTTCAGCCCGAAACAGTTCGGTGGTGGTTTGGGCATGATTGCGGCGCTGGTTGCTGTGGTGTGGCTTGGTAGCGGGTTTTATACGGTAGACGCATCGCAGCGTGGTGTCGTGCTGCAATTCGGTGCATTCAAGGAAATCACTGAGCCGGGGCTGCGCTGGCGTTTGCCGTGGCCGATTGAATCGCATGAGATGGTTAATTTGACGGGTGTAAGAACAGTTGAGATTGGCTATCGGGGCTCAGAAAAAAACAAGGTCCCGCAAGAGGCGCTCATGCTGACAGACGATGAAAATATCGTGAGCGTGCAGTTTGCCGTGCAGTATCTATTAAAGGATCCTAAAGCTTATTTGTTTAAAAATCGCAATCCTGATGATGCCGTGACGCAGGCCGCAGAAACGGCGATTCGCGAGATTGTCGGTAAAAGCAAAATGGATTTTGTGCTGTACGAGGGACGTGATCAGATTGCAGCAAATACGCAAAAGCTGATCCAGGAAATTCTGGATCGTTATGCTACAGGTATTCAGGTGCGGTCTGTCAGTATGCAGGGTACGCAGCCGCCTGAGCAGGTGCAGGCAGCGTTTGACGATGCGGTTAAAGCCGGGCAGGATCGTGAGCGGGCCAAGAACGAAGGCCAAGCCTATGCTAATGATGTCATTCCGCGTGCGCGCGGTACGGCTTCCCGCCTGACGGAAGAATCCAATGGATATAAACAGCGCATCATTGCCACGGCCGAAGGTGATGCATCGCGCTTCAAACAGGTTCTTGTCGAATATAAAAAAGCACCTGAAGTTACGCGTAGCCGCATGTATCTGGATACCGTGCAACAGGTCTATGCAAATACCAGCAAGGTGATGGTTGATGCGAAGGGATCCGGTAACTTGCTGTATTTACCACTGGATAAACTGATGCAAGCGGCGGGCGTAGCCGCTACGCCAACCGAGGATGCGGCGGCAAGCGCTCCGCGTGGCGTCTCGCCAGCGCCGACTATTGCTGCGGGCGCACCACCGCAGCTTGAGCGTACTGCGCCGGGCGATAATCGCTCGCGAGAAACGATGCGCTCACGGGAACGGGGAGAACGTTAATGCAACGCTCATTATCTTTTGTCGGGGCGCTTTTCTTTGGCTTGCTGGTGATCGTGTCAATGACTGTATTTACAGTAGATCAGCGCCAGTATGCGATTATTTTTCAGTTGGGTGAAGTCAAATCCGTGATTTCCGAACCTGGTCTGGTTTTCAAATGGCCCATGATTCAGAACGTTCGTTTTTTTGACAAGCGCATATTGACGCTTGATTCGTCAGAGCCGGAGCGTTTTTTGACGGCTGAAAAAAAACCGGTACAGGTAGATTCTTTCGTTAAATGGCGCATCCACAACGTGAAGCAATACTACATTTCAGTCGGGGGTGATGAAACAGTAGCGAAAACTCGACTGATGCAAACCGTCAATTCAGGTTTGCGGGAAGAGTTTGGCCGACGTACGGTGCATGATGTGGTGTCGGGCAAGCGCGAAAGCATCATGGTTGAGGTGCAAAAAAAGGCCGATGCCGATATGCGTGCCATTGGCGTGGAAATTGTTGATGTGCGCCTCAAGCGTGTGGATTTACCACCCGAAGTGTCTGAATCGGTTTATCGCCGCATGGAAACGGAGCGCAAACGAGTAGCCAATGAATTACGTTCGCAAGGTGCCGCAGATTCCGAAAAAATCCGTGCAAATGCAGACAGGCAAAGCGAGATTATCATTGCCGAGGCCTATCGTGATGCACAGCAGATCAAAGGCGAGGGCGATGCCAAGGCAGCCTCGATTTACGGCCAGGCATTTGGCGCGAATCCTGAGTTCTATTCTTTTTATCGTAGCCTGGAGGCCTATCGTGCCAGCTTCAAGAACAAGAACGATTTGCTGGTTATCGAACCAAATTCTGAATTTTTCAAGTATCTAAAGAGCAGCGGTCGCGGAAAATAACTGGGCGTAAAAACTTTTGGCCATGTACAAGACTTTGCTGCTTGCTTTTGCTTTGATGCTACTCGTCGAAGGTTTGCTGCCATTTTTGGTGCCGCATGTCTGGCGTGACATGTTCCGTCGTTTGACTGAACTGGCTGATGGGCAAATTCGGTTTATTGGTTTGTCATCAATGGTGCTGGGTTTGATTTTGTTGATGTTGTTTCGCTAATCAGTATGGGAAATCGTCGTTGGCTTTTGCCTGAGTCAATTGAAGATGTGTTGCCGCGCGAGGCCGAGCACATCGAGGCTTTGCGTCGTCGTCTGCTGGATGAGTTTTCCAGCTACGGCTACGATTTGGTGATGCCGCCGATGCTTGAGTTTATCGAGTCATTGCTGCCGGGCAACCGCAGCGATCTTGATCTGCGCACCTTTAAACTGGTGGATCAGATTTCTGGCCGCAGCATGGGGGTGCGTGCCGATATCACGCCCCAGGCTGCGCGCATTGACGCGCATATGCTTAATCGGTGCGGCGTTACGCGGCTATGCTATTGCGGCAGCGTATTACACACCCTGCCTGCGTCGTTTGCTGTCACGCGCGAGCCCGTGCAAATTGGTGCCGAAATCTACGGGCATAGCGGGTTGGAGGCGGATATTGAAATCGTGGGATTGTTGGCATCGGCTCTGAACTTGTGTGAAATTCAAACGGTGCGGTTTGATTTTGGTCACGCGGCTATTTTCAATGCGCTGATCGAGTCGGCAGGTTTCACGGTGGAGCTCAGGCAGGAAGTATTTGGTGCGATGCAGGGTAAAGATATTCCGGCATTGCGCGAGTTGCTCGCTGCTACTGCCGAGCCACTGCGTTCTGCGCTACTGACGTTGCCCGATTTACAAGGCGATCAGCACGTGTTGGGTGAGGCTGCACAGCGGTTGCCTGCATTGCCAGCGATTACTTCTGCCTTGCACGATTTACAGCGTATGGCGCATAGCTTGGGCGATTTGCCCATCGGGTTTGATTTAGCCGATCTGCGCAGCTACAACTACCATACAGGCGTGGTCATGGCGGCTTATTGTGCTGGAAGTGCGGGTGCCTTGGCGCTGGGTGGGCGATACGATGGCTTGGGTGCCGCTTACGGGCGCGGGCGTCCTGCAACCGGGTTTTCCATGGATTTGCGCGAGATCGCACGTTTGGCACCCAATGGCAGGCGACGTGGTGGTGTGCTGGTGCCCTGGCCGGAAAATGATGCGGTGCATGCTGAGGTGAAGCGTTTGCGCAGTGCAGGTGAGCGTGTGGTATTTGCCTTGCCGGGGCATGAAGGCTCCTGGCGGGAATCGGATTGTGATCGGGCGCTTGTTTTGCGCGCGAATGAATGGATCGTTGAACCTCTGAAAGAAGATTGAAATGGCCAGAAATGTTGTAGTTATCGGAACGCAGTGGGGTGATGAAGGCAAGGGCAAGATCGTCGATTGGTTGACAGATCATGCGGATGGTGTCGTGCGCTTTCAGGGTGGACACAACGCGGGCCATACATTGGTCATCGGGGGAAAGAAAACCGTGCTGCATCTCGTGCCTTCCGGCATTTTACGTGCGGGGGTTATCTGTTACATCGGCAATGGGGTGGTACTGTCCCCCGAGGCTTTACTCAAAGAGCTGGACGAGCTAAAAGCCGCCGGTATTGATGCGGAGTCGCGCTTGAAGCTTTCTGAAGCCTGCCCGTTGATTTTGCCTTATCACCAGGCGGTTGATGTGGCACGTGAAGCCGCGAGGGGCAGTAACAAAATAGGAACTACCGGGCGAGGGATCGGCCCGGCTTATGAAGACAAAGTCGCGCGGCGTGCGTTGCGGCTACAGGACTTGATGAAACCCCAGCGCTTTGCCGAGCGTTTGGCAGAAGTACTCGAATATCATAACTTTGTGCTAAAGAATTATCATGGGGCAGAGCCAGTGGATTTTCAGAAAACGCTGGATGACACCATGGCCATTGCGCCTCGCCTGATCAAGATGATTGATGATGTACCGCGTGCGCTGTATGACCAGCATAAAGCAGGTGCCAACTTGCTATTTGAAGGTGCGCAAGGCACTTTGCTGGATATTGATCATGGCACCTATCCGTTCGTTACCTCTTCCAATTGCGTGGCCGGTGCTGCTGCTGCTGGTGCGGGCGTGGGGCCGAGCATGCTGCACTATGTACTGGGTATTACCAAAGCCTACACCACGCGCGTGGGCGGAGGCCCTTTCCCGACAGAGCTTTATGACGCACTGGATAAGCAGGATCCGGTTGGCAAACATATGGCCACCAGAGGCCATGAGTTTGGTGCAACGACTGGCCGGGCAAGGCGTTGTGGCTGGTTTGATGCCGCCGCATTAAAGCGTGCCATTCAAATCAATGGGGTCTCTGGCTTGTGCATTACCAAGCTGGATGTGCTGGATGGCGTCGAAGAGTTGAAAATCTGTACGGGCTATCGCATCAATGGGCATATTTCCGACATCCTGCCCGTAGGTGCTGATGAGCTTGCCTGTTGCGAACCTATTTACGAGTCGTTGCCGGGTTGGCAGGGCAGCACGGTGGGCGTCAAGACGCTAGAGGGCTTACCCCCTGAGGCGCGTGCTTACATTCAACGTATGGAATTACATTGCGGCGTTCCTGTCGATATGATTTCCACCGGGCCGGATCGCGAAGAAACCATCGTGTTGCGCCATCCCTTCCTTCAATAAACCTGCGTAGCAATGCGCTGTTGGTAACAAGGGTCGCTTGCGCGACCCTTGTGTTTTACTCAAGTGACTTTTTGCATGACGATGAACCCTTTGACTCTCGCTGACTTTGACTACTCGTTGCCACAGCGTTTGATTGCACAAGCACCATTGCCTCAACGCTCGGCAAGCCGGCTGCTCAATGCCGGGGCAAAGACACTGCTGGACCAGCATATTTCTGATCTGCCCAGCGTGTTGCAGCCAGGTGATTTACTGGTCATGAATGATAGCCGTGTGATGCATGCACGACTTCAAGGCATCAAAGACACGGGCGGGCAGGTGGAAGTTCTGGTTGAACGCATCGTGAATGGAAATGAAGTACTGGCACAAGTACGGGCGAGTAAATCGCTCAAGACGGGCAGTCGGTTGCTTCTTGAAGGGCTGCTGGATGTCGAAGTCCTTGGCCGCGAGGGGGAGTTTTATCACTTGCGCCTGCCCGGCGATGCCTTGGAAACGATCGAAGCGCATGGGCATTTGCCCTTGCCACCCTACATTGCGCGTGCGGCAATGGCACCCGATGAAACGCGCTACCAAACAGTTTATGCGCGTGAAACAGGTTCGGTGGCTGCGCCGACCGCAGGGTTGCACTTTGATGAAGAGTTGCTCGCCAAGGTGCGCGCGCAAGGGGTGGCTGTGGCGTATGTCACATTGCACGTGGGGGCGGGAACCTTTCAGCCGGTGCGCACGCAAACTCTGGCCGAGCATCACATGCACACCGAGCGATATACCATTCCATCCGCAACAGCTCAGGCCATTGCCGAGGCAAAGGCGCGCGGTGGGCGTGTTATTGCGGTGGGCACGACTTCATTACGTGCGCTGGAGTCGGCGGCGACAGAGGGCGGCGTAAAAGTCGGCGCTGCTGAGACGGCGATATTTATTACACCGGGCTTTGAATTCCGGGTAGTGGATGCGTTGCTGACTAACTTTCACTTGCCAAAATCAACGCTTCTGATGTTGGTCTCTGCGTTTGCTGGTGTAAAAGAAATACGTGTCGCCTATCGTCATGCCATTGAGCAGGGCTATCGCTTTTTTAGCTATGGAGATGCGATGTGGTTAACTCGCAAGTCAGCGCCATGAATTTTGCACTGTTAGCGCAGGACGGTGCTGCAAGGCGTGGCCGGCTGACGTTGGCACATGGCGTAGTGGAAACGCCTGTTTTTATGCCCGTGGGTACTTATGGCACCGTCAAGGCGATGGCACCCAATGAACTGGTGGAAATGGGTGCCACTGTGGTACTGGGCAATACCTTCCACTTATGGTTGCGCCCCGGGCTGGAGGTTATTGCGGCGCATGGCGGTTTGCACCGTTTCATGGCGTGGGATCGGCCAATTCTCACCGACTCAGGCGGATTTCAAGTGTTTTCGCTGGGTGAGTTGCGCAAGATTTCAGAAGAAGGTGTGCACTTTTCATCTCCCATCAATGGTGATCGACTATTTTTGACGCCGGAAATCTCGATGAAAATTCAGCAGGTATTGAATTCGGATATCGTCATGATTTTCGATGAATGCACGCCTTACCCTGCAAGCCTTGATCAGGCAGCACAATCGATGCGCCTATCACTCCGCTGGGCGCGCCGCTCACGCGATGAGCATGATCGTCTGGGCAATGCCAACGCGCTGTTCGGTATTGTGCAAGGTGGCATGCATGAGGCATTGCGCGATGAGTCTCTCATGGGGCTGACTGAAATCAATTTTGACGGGTTCGCCATTGGCGGTTTATCCGTTGGTGAGCCGAAGGAAGAGTTTTCGCGCATTCTGGCGTACACCGCGCCCCAGTTGCCACGTGATAAACCGCGCTATCTGATGGGCGTAGGTACGCCGGAAGATCTGATGTTTGCTGTCGGCCAGGGGATAGACATGTTCGATTGCGTGATGCCGACGCGCAATGCGCGCAATGGCTGGTTATTTACTCGCTGGGGTGATATCAAGATAAAAAACGCGCAGTACAAAACCGATACCCGACCGCTGGATGAAACCTGTGATTGCTACACGTGCCGCAACTTTACGCGCGCTTATTTGCATCATTTGCATCGCACCCAGGAAATTCTCGGTGCACGGCTGAATACCATCCACAACCTGTTTTATTATCAGGCGCTCATGGCCGAAATGCGTGACGCGATAGCGCAAGGGATCTTTACTGAATTCGTGCGCCGCTTTCACCGAGGGCGTGCAGGTGAGCAGGTATAATCAACCCTGTTTGGCCGGTCTTGGCTGATATCCATTTCAATACCTCTAGGAGAGTTTTGTGTTTATTTCAAATGCGTACGCCCAGGCGAGTAGTGCAGCAGCGGATCCGATGGGTGGCTTGATGGGCATGTTGCCCATTGTGTTCATGTTCATTGTGCTGTGGTTCTTGATGATTCGCCCGCAAATGCGCAAAGCCAAAGAGCAGCAAAAAATGATCAACGAACTCGCCAAAGGTGATGAGGTGGTGACCCAAGGTGGCATAGCCGGACGTATCAGTCGGCTGGGTGAGAACTATCTGGGCCTGGAAGTTGCCGACAGTAAAGAAGGCGCGATTGAAATCACCGTACAAAAATCAGCCGTTGCGGCCTTGCTGCCCAAGGGTTCCCTGAAAAATCTTTAATCTGCCGCATAGCCTGGCATCGAGGTGATGTCAGGCACCGGCTTTTATCTGGTCTGCACACATGAACCGTTATCCGCTCTGGAAAAACATTCTGGTATTGATTGCTGTGATCTTTGGGCTGGTCTATACGATCCCCAACTTTTTTGGTGAAGCCCCCGCAGTTCAGGTGACGAGCGTTAAAGCCACCGTCAAGGTGGATGCCGGATTGTTGGCAACCGTTGAGACAGCATTGCAGGCCGCAGCTATCAAGCCGACGGTACTTGCCATGGATGGCAGCAGTGTGCGTGTGCGCCTGGCGGATACTGATACGCAGATCAAGGCAAAAGATGTGATTGAGAAGGCGTTGAACCCTGAT
>JALRCC010000208.1 GCA_023257495.1 Rugosibacter sp.
AAGACAGGCAGCTTGAGCGCGTATTTATCCACTGCGATTTGAAAGGGGCGTGAGCGTTTGAATGCATACACCACGCCGTAGATGGCAGCAAACAGAGCCCCGAAAATGACATACCAGTTCTCGACAAAATAATCAGAAATGGCGATAACAACGAGGGTTGGACCCGGCAAATCACCACCAAAGCTGGCAAACACGCCTTTGAATGCAGGGACAACGAAAATCATGATGACTGCGGTGATGACAAAAGCTACCACCAGAATAGACGTCGGGTAGAACATGGCGCTTTTCAGCTTGGACTTGATGGCCTGTATTTTTTCTTTGTAGCTGGCAAGCCGGTCGAGCAGTGTGTCCAGACTACCGGCTTGCTCGCCTGCGGCTACAAGATTGCAAAACAACGCATCGAAATATATTGGGTATTTGCGAAATGCCGTGGCGAGGCTGGATCCTGTTTCCACATCCGTTTTGATACTGGTTAACAGTTTGGCGAGCGCGGGGTTGTTGGTACCTTTGCCAACAATATCAAACGCCTGTAATAGAGGCACACCAGACTTCACCATCGTTGCCAGCTGACGGGTAAATAAGGTGATGTCCTTGTCGGTAACCTTGCCGCCGGAGCCGATTTTTTTTGTTTCAGCTTGCTGACGGCAATACCCTGGCGACGCAAGGTGACTTGCGCAACTGCTGCGCTAGGGGCATTCATTTCGCCACGGACAACTTTGCCAGCTTTATTTTTTCCTTCCCAGAGAAAAGTGCTTTCCTTAACAGAAAGCTCTTTTTTCGCTGCGGTTGTTGTCGCCATCCCCTTACCCTCAGTCTAGTTGACTTTCATTTACGCTGGAAAAATCATGCCAAGAGTATCACTCTTGGCTGGGAGAGTGAAGCCGGACCATTTTAACCTTGCGGTTTTGAGTTTGAATAATCTCCATGGGGATGCCACTGACTTTCATCCCAACCCCTACTTCAGGGATATCTTGCAGGTGCTCGACAATCAATCCGTTCAGGGTACGCGGTCCGTCAACGGGTAGATCGAGTGCAAGCTGACGATTCAATTCGCGCAGGCTGATGGCCCCATCAACCAATACCGTGCCTTCTTCATCCCAGGTTAATTGCTTGCCCACATCTGCTTGCCGAGTGGTAAATTTTCCGACCAGTGCTTCCACGATATCTTCCAGGGTAACCAGGCCTTGGATTTCACCATATTCATCCACGACCAATCCCAGGCGCTGGCGGTTTTCACGGAAGAACTGAAGTTGCGTGTAGATAGGGGTCGCTGCGGGAATAAAATAGGGCGCTGTCATTCTTTCGCGCAGGGTTTCCAGATTGATTTCCCCTTTAAACGCTTCGCTCAGCAGGTGACGTATGCGGAGCACACCGATGACATTAGCTGAATCGTGCTCGGAAATGATCACGCGGGTGTGGTAGCTGGTCGCAAGCTGCGCCATGATTTCATCAATGGGTAGGGCAATATCTATGGTTTCAATCTCACCCCGTGGCGTCATGATATCGGCTACCGTCACTTGCTCCAGCTCAAACAGATTCAGCAGGATAGAGCGGTGTTGCGAAGGGATGAATTGGCCGGAATCAAGCACTACAGCACGTATTTCTTCTGCGGATAAATAGTGCCCCTCGGTATTTTCCCTGGGTTGCAGGTGTAGTAGTCGCAACAAGGATCGAACGAACAGATTGACGAACCACACAACGGGATAAGCGATGCGCAATAAGGGTGTCAAGGCATAGCTGATGCGGATAGCCAGCCAGTCTGAGTGCATTGCGCCGGCAACCTTTGGCGTGATTTCAGAAAACACCAGCAAGCAGAAGGTGACAAAAATCGCACCTGCCTCAAGCGTCCATTTTTCTTCACCAAAAACAGCAACGGCAATATTGGCAGTGAGCATGGCAGCTAGCGAATTGATCAGTGTGTTGCCAAGTAAAATCACGCCGAGCAGCTGATCTGTTTTGCTCAGCAAATGAATTGCCAGCCGTGCGCCACGGTGATTTTCCTTAGCTAAATGCCGCAAGCGGATGCGATTGGATGCCATCATCACGGTTTCGGCCATGGAAAAAAAGCCGGACACAATCAGTAATACAGCCAGTGCTACAAATTGAGTACTGAGGGGTAATTCATCCATTGATTCGGGCTATGAGCTGCAAGTTACAGGTTGCGGTTGAGAATGATTTCGAGCACAAAGCGGGTGCCCACATAGGCAAGCAGCAAGGCTAAAAATCCGGCGAGTGTCCAGCGCAAAGCCACTTTGCCGCGCCAGCCACGCAAATGTCGACCGACAAGCAAGGCAGCAAAAATCAACCAGGAAATAATCGCAAAAACGGTTTTATGGTCAAACCTTAACGCTTTGCCAAACAAGTCTTCAGAGAAAAATATGCCCGATACGAGAGTTAGTGTCAGTAGCACGAAAGCAATATGGATCAAGCGAAACAAGATGGCTTCCATCGTGAGTAAAGGGGGCAGGCTCGACAACCACGGTGAGATTTTTCCACGATGTAGCACGCGTTCCGCTACAGCCATCAGCAAGGCGTGCAACGCGGCCAATGTGAACAGACTATAGGCGAGCATGGCAGCAAGCAAATGCAAACGCAGAGCCGGAGAGCTGGCATTGGCCAGAATATGCGGTTCGGTAAATAAGGCAGGCAACAAGCTGGTTAACGCTGCGGCAGGCAAGCCTAGTACCAGTAATCCATTGAGTCGCGCGAAAAAACTTTCAATCCAGAACAATACAATGGCCATCCACACCATGACAGATAACGCAATGGCAAAACCAAAGTGTATTTGCGCGCCATCAAAAATTGCCATGCGGATACTGATTGCATGGGCGATTAAGGCGGCGAGCAAACTAATGCGTTCGACAAGAGTTAACCCGGTTAACCCTGCTGAGCCATGCATAGATTGGCTTGCCGTCAGGTGTGATGCGCCACGCCAGCTCGTTCGCCACAATTGGAGAGATAGTGCGCTATATATCGCAGCAGCCAGCACATGCATTACTATTGGAGACATCCTTGAAGTCTACACCAAGCTGTTTAACTCTATTAACTCTCTGACTCTATCGCCATCATGCTCGACAATCTAACCCAGCGCTTCGGTCGCGTCGTTAAAAACCTCCGTGGCCAAGCTCGCCTGACCGAAGATAACATTACAGACATGCTCAGGGAAGTGCGCATGGCGCTGCTTGAAGCGGACGTGGCCTTGCCGGTAGTCAAGGAATTTATCGCCAAGGTGAAGGAAAAGTCGATTGGCCAGGAAGTCATCGGCTCTTTGACACCCGGCCAGGCGCTGGTGGGTGTAGTGCAGCGCGAGCTCACCGAGCTCATGGGTGGCGCAAGTGTTGGCTTGAATCTAGCGACACAGCCCCCGGCAATTATTCTCATGGCTGGCCTGCAGGGTGCCGGTAAAACAACGACGACGGCCAAGCTCGGTAAATGGCTCAAAGAGCGGCAAAAGAAAAAAGTGCTGACCGTCAGTTGCGATGTCTATCGCCCCGCTGCCATCGAACAATTAAAAACTGTATCCGCCCAGGCTGGTATCGATTTTTTCCCCTCGACGCCTGACCAGAAGCCGACCGCTATTGCCGACGCCGCGATCGATTACGCCAAGCGGCATTTTTACGATGTGCTTTTTATTGATACTGCGGGACGGTTGGCGATTGATGCCGCCATGATGACCGAGATCCGTGATCTGCATGTGCAGGTCAAACCCATTGAAACCTTGTTTATCGTGGATGCCATGCTCGGCCAGGATGCCGTGAACACCGCCAAGACATTTGCTGACACATTGCCCTTGACCGGCATTATCCTGACCAAGCTGGATGGGGATGCACGTGGCGGTGCGGCGCTATCCGTGCGGCAAGTTACTGGCAAACCCATCAAGTTTGCTGGGGTAGGCGAAAAACTCGACGGGTTGGAAGAGTTTCATCCTGAACGCATGGCCAGCCGTATTCTTGGCATGGGCGATATTCTGAGTCTGGTTGAAGAAGCTCACCGCGCGGTGGACCAAGAAAAAGCGCAAGCGTTTGCCAAGAAAATGAAAGCCGGCAAGGGCTTTGACTTGAATGATTTCAAAGAGCAAATCGGACAGATGAAAAAAATGGGCGGCATGGCTGGCCTGCTCGACAAACTCCCTGCACAGCTGAGTCAGGCCGCACAGCAAGCGGGCGGCGCGGTGAATGATAAGGCGATGAACCGACTGGAAGGCATCATCAACTCGATGACGCCGACAGAACGCACCAAACCGGAAATCATCAAAGCCACCCGCAAACGTCGCATTGCCACGGGCGCAGGTGTATCGGTGCAGGAAGTGAATCGTCTGCTCAATCAGTTCGAACAGACGCAGAAAATCATGAAGCAGTTTTCCAAAGGCGGCATGCAGAAAATGATGCGTGGCATGAAGGGGATGCTGCCGGGGATGCGGTAGGCTCGGGTGCGCTGAAAAATTTATCGTGTGCCGTATCACCGGCGCCGACTTTTACGGCTTTGCCACCCGATTTAATCTTGGGCGCTTGTCACCTGGTACCTTTTCTCTCACCCTCCTGCTCTGTGTATTCGACCCTTTCCACCAGAGCGCAGCCATAGTTCACGTATCGCAGCATGGTGTTCGTCTGATGCTTCGGGGGATAGCCGGAGCCCGATTTCGGGTAGAAGATCGGCAATTTCAATTTGCTTGTGATCCAGAATGTCTGTGCGCGAAACGAACCGAATTTCTTTCTCGT
>JALRCC010000220.1 GCA_023257495.1 Rugosibacter sp.
GACTTGCACGAAAAGTCGGCGCTGGTGAGACGGGGCGGCTCCGAGCAATCTCGCGCCAAGCATCTTGCACGGGGCAAATTATTGCCGCGCGAGCGTATTGACGCATTGCTTGATCCAGGATCGGCGTTCCTTGAGCTGTCCACCCTCGCGGCGTACGGCATGTATGGAGAGGGTGGGGGCGCAGAGATCAACAGCGTGCCTTCTGCGGGGGTGATCACCGGCATTGGTCGTGTGCGTGGCGTGGAGTGCATGATCGTGGCCAACGATGCCACTGTCAAAGGGGGAACCTACTATCCGCTGACGGTGAAAAAACATTTGCGCGCACAAGAAATCGCCCAGCAAAATCGCTTGCCCTGTATTTATCTGGTCGATTCTGGCGGTGCTTTTTTGCCTGCGCAAGATGATGTATTTCCCGATCGTGAGCATTTCGGTCGCATTTTTTTCAATCAGGCCACCATGAGCGCAGCCGGCATTCCGCAAATCGCCGTGGTCATGGGTTCGTGCACGGCGGGGGGGGCGTATGTCCCGGCGATGAGTGATGAGAGCATCATCGTGAAAAACCAGGGCACGATTTTTCTGGGTGGCCCGCCACTGGTGAAAGCCGCGACGGGCGAGGTCGTGAGTGTTGAGGATTTGGGTGGCGGGGATGTGCATACGCGCGTCTCTGGCGTGTGTGATCATCTGGCAGAAAACGATCACCATGCGTTGTCGATTGCGCGCCGCATTGTGGGCAATCTGAATTGGCAAAAACCGGTGACGCTTAATCTGGCAGCGCCCGAAGAACCTCTGTACGACCCGACTGAATTGCTGGGTGTGATTCCAGCGGACACCAGAAAACCCTATGACGTGCGTGAAGTCATTGCCCGGCTGGTGGATGGTTCACGGTTTGATGAATTCAAGGCGCGCTACGGCACAACGCTCGTCACAGGCTTTGCCCGCTTGCACGGCTACCCGATTGGCATTGTGGCCAATAATGGCATTTTATTTTCCGAGTCGGCATTGAAGGGCGCGCATTTCATCGAGCTATGTGCCAAGCGGGGTATTCCGTTAGTGTTCTTGCAGAACATCACCGGATTCATGGTGGGGCGCAAATATGAAAACGGCGGCATTGCCAAGGATGGTGCAAAACTGGTCATGGCCGTGGCAAATGCGCAAGTGCCAAAGTTCACCTTGATTATTGGCGGCTCATTCGGCGCGGGCAACTATGGCATGTGTGGTCGCGCTTTTTCGCCTCGCATGTTGTGGATGTGGCCCAATGCGCGCATCAGCGTCATGGGTGGCGAGCAGGCCGCATCGGTGCTGGCAACAGTCAAGCGCGATGGCTTTGATGCCGCCGGTAAACCCTGGAGTGCAGCAGAAGAGGAGGCGTTCAAAGCGCCGATCAGGGCGCAGTATGAAACTCAAGGGCATCCGTATTACGCCACAGCGCGTTTGTGGGACGATGGCGTGATCGACCCGGCGCAATCCCGGCAGGTTTTGGGGTTGGGTATTTCTGCCGCGCTCAACGCCCCGATCCAGCCCACGCAGTTTGGTATTTTTCGGATGTAATGCCATGCATGGATACGCCATTTCATTGCACAACGAGTCAAGCATGAACCAAACACGGAACGAGAGAAAACGATGCAGCAAACCATTCTGACAGAGGTCGATGCGGGTGTCGGCATCATCACGCTGAATTGCCCGGAGCGGCATAACGCATTTGACGATGTGTTGATCAGCGAGCTCACACAGGCCATAAAAATGATGACGCAGAATGCGGCCGTGCGGGTCATTGTGTTATCCAGTAACGGGAAAAGTTTTTGCGCCGGAGCGGATCTGAACTGGATGCGACGTGCGGCCGGTTATTCCGATGCCGAGAACTTGCACGATGCCCGCGCGCTGGCCGAGATGCTGCGCTGCCTGGCAGAATGTCCCAAACCCACGATTGCTCGCGTGCAAGGTTCGGCTTATGCAGGTGGCGTGGGGTTGGTAGCGTGTTGCGATATTGTGATTGCCCTTTTTGATGCGCAATTTTCCTTGCCGGAGGTGCGCATCGGCATTGTGCCCGCGACTATTAGCCCGTATGTCATCAGCGCGATTGGCGAACGCCATGCGCGCCGCTACATGCTTACCGCCGAGCGGTTTTCTGCGGCAGTGGCTTACCGCATGGGCCTGGTGCATGAACTGGTCGCCGATGTGAATGCGCTGGATAAAGCCGTCGGAGAGATTGTCGAAGACTTGTTGAAAAATGCGCCAGGGGCATTAGCCGAATGCAAATCGCTGATTAGCGCAGTGGTTGCCAAGCCGGTGACGGCGGACCTCATTGAGGATACAGCGCAACGTATCATGCGTTTGCGTTCCAGTGCCGAAGGCCGTGAGGGCATCCAGGCTTTCCTGGAGAAACGAAAACCAAACTGGACAGCCGATGAAACTTTTTAGCGTGAAGCGGGCAAGGTGTTTATGGGTGTTCCATGATTGTGCGGGGATGATCTGATGTTTGCAAAGATTCTTATCGCCAATCGTGGCGAGATTGCTTGCCGCATTATCAAGACGGCACGCCGCATGGGTATCAAAACGGTTGCGGTTTATTCGACGGCAGATAAAGAGGCGCGCCATGTGCGCATGGCGGATGAAGCGCTATGGATAGGCGAGGCCGCGCCTGCAGAATCATATTTGTCCATCGATAAAATGCTGGCTGCTGCGAAAGCGAGTGGCGCGCAAGCGATTCATCCTGGCTATGGTTTTCTTTCCGAGAATGCCGCATTTGCCGAAGTGTGTACGCAAAGCGGGTTGGTATTTATTGGCCCATCCGCGGCGGCCATTCGTGCCATGGGCTCCAAGTCGGCGGCTAAACAGCTGATGGAAAAAGCCGGTGTGCCACTGACCCCCGGCTATCACGGAGATAACCAGGCCCCTGGTTTTTTGCGTCAGCAAGCGAACCACATAGGTTATCCGGTGCTCATCAAAGCTGCCGCAGGCGGCGGAGGCAAAGGCATGCGCGTGGTCACCGCAGAAGCCGAGTTTCTGGATGCGCTGGCATCGTGCCAGCGCGAGGCGGGCGCAAGTTTTGGCAACGCGCAAGTGTTGCTGGAAAAATATCTGCAACCTGCGCGGCATATCGAGGTGCAGATTTTTGGCGATCGTCATGGCAATTATGTCTATCTGTATGAGCGCGATTGCTCGGTGCAGCGGCGTCACCAGAAAGTGCTGGAAGAGGCCCCCGCTCCCGGGCTGAGTGCCGAGCGTCGTGCGGCCATGGGCAAAGCGGCGGTGAGTGCCGCGCAGGCCGTGGGCTATGTGGGTGCGGGCACGGTCGAGTTCATCGTGCCGGGCGCTGCATCCGACGGGGCGTTTTACTTCATGGAAATGAATACGCGGCTGCAAGTCGAGCATCCGGTGACGGAAATGATTACCGGATTGGATCTGGTCGAATGGCAATTAAAAGTCGGCGCTGGTGAGACGCTGCCTTTGGCGCAAGAGCAGATCACGCTGCGTGGCCATGCGCTTGAAGCACGCATTTACGCCGAAGATCCGGGAACAGGTTTCCTGCCTTCGACAGGTCGCGTGATTCATTTTGCTTATCCTATTGAAACGCCCTTTGTGCGCATGGATGCTGGCGTGGCGGCAGGGGATGAAATCACGCCTCACTATGATCCGATGATTGCCAAACTGATTGTCTGGGACGATAGCGACAGTGCGCCGCGAGCGCATGCCTGCGCACGCATGCTGCAAGCCTTGGCCGAAGTTGAAATTGTCGGTGTGGCCAATAATGTTGATTTTCTTTCCCGCCTCGTAGCTTGTCCGGCTTTTGCTGAGGCCAATCTGGATACCGGGTTGATCGAACGTGAACAAGACTTTCTGTTTCCAGCGCCCGCCGAGCTACCGCTAGAAGTGTGGTTGAGTGCGGCGTTGGCTGAACTCTTGCGCATCCAGAAAGAGGCTGCAAAGAGTGCCGCAAAGAGTAAGGACCCATACTCTCCCTGGCATGCGCAAGCAGGTTGGCGTGTGACAGGACAAGCCCAACAGGCATTGAATTTGCGTTGTAGGGATGTAGAAAAAACCATTGTTGCAGCAGCCAGCCGCCGAGGCTTTGTATTCGAAATAGCGGCTCAGCAATTGAGTGGGCAACAACTCGGTGGCCAGCGGATAGAGGCGACTGGCCAGTTAGATGACACAGGAGTATTGCACGCTGATTTTGGTGGCCGACGGTGCACTGTCACGGTGATTCCCGTGGCTGAAAAGCGCCATGTCTTTATGCACGGCACATCGCATGTGATGACCTTGCTTGATCCGCTGAGTCACGCCGGTCAACAAGCGATAGCAGAAGGTAGCGTGATGGCCCCCATGCCAGGAAAAATAATTGCGTTACTCGTCACAGCGGGTGAGAAAGTTGCCAAAGGCACGCCCTTGTTGATTCTCGAAGCGATGAAAATGGAGCATACCGTTACCGCACCCACTGCCGGTATCGTGCAGGATTTTCACTTTGCGGTGGGTGATCCTGTTGCTGAAGGTATGGTGTTGATGGCGTTTGAAGAAAATTTTGGCGGCATTTAGTTTGAGTTGCTGTGACAAATTATTTTTGCCCGTTTCTGGCTGAGCGGGCGTGTTGGTAGTATCGGCCAACCATTATGGCAAGCGCCGCCATGAACAAGTAGCTAGATGCTGCCAATGCCATGGTTTTTGCGCTATGCCAGACAAAAGGGGCGATGACGGCTGCGGTAAATGCATTCATTCCCACTTGATACGCGCTTTGCAGACTTGAGGCCAAACCGCGTCGGGCAGGAATTTTTTCTAACGCAAGGATCTGCAAACTAGGCCAGATCATGGCCATTCCACATGAATACACCGGGATGGCTAGAATATTCTGCGGCAGCCCTGATGGGGAGAAAAAACCGATTAACAGATTAATGATGCAGCCCGAGAGCATGACGAGAAAACCCAGGCGAATGGTCTTGTCGGGAGAGAGTTTTCCGGCAGTACGCGAGCTCGCATAAGAGCCGCTCAACATGCCGATACTGACTGCTATAAAAAGCCATGCAAAACTGGAGAAGGTCGTATCGGCGATTGCGTGTAAAAAGTTGGGCGCGGAAAGAACATAAATCATATGTCCATTGATCAGGAGCGCCAAGGCCAGGCATAAATAGCTGAACTCAGGCAGGAGTAGCGCATCTTTATAGGCATGCACCAAGGGTTTGAATGCAAAAGGCTGGCGTTTTTCCATGGGCAGGGTTTCTGGAAGAATACGCCAGACCGTAATAAACAAGACAGCACCCAGTGTCGATAAAAAAATGAACACCGAACGCCAGCCAAACTGGTTGACCAATACGCTGCCCAGCATCGGTGCCAATGCGGGTGCCAGGGAGAAAAACATCGAGATGTGTGCCATCAGTTTTTGGGCTGCGGCGCCTTTGAGTAAATCCATCACGGTGGCTCGGCCAACGGACATGCCCGCACCCGCTGCCACGCCTTGTAACACGCGTCCTATGGACAAAACCAGGATATTGGGTGCGAAAAGGCAGATCAGTGCCGCCAACGTGTATAAAAACATACCCGCCAGAATGACCCGTTTACGGCCTAACGTATCGGAGATGCTGCCATGCCAAAGCATCATGAAGGCAAATGGGAGCAAGTAAGCAGGAAGCGTTTGCTGCACTTCAATCGGGCTGGCACCCAGGCTGGTACCGATATCCGGAAATGCCGGTAAATACATGGTGATTGAAAAAGGCCCGATAGCCGTCAGCGCAGCAATTAATGGTGCAAATCCCCTCGGTGGGTTGGGGGAATGGGTTTGCACGGAGGTGGCGTCTGTCGTCATGAGATGTGGAAGGGCACAGGGAAAATTATTCTTGCTGAGCCGGGTATTTTCCCATAGATGAAGAACGCAGCGATCGTTCGAGTAAACTCGATCACCTTGGCTGTTGATTTTTCAGCGCCGTCTGATTCCCTTGAATGATTATTTATGACACTCCCCAGTAAAGTTCGAATCGTTGAAGTAGGGCCGCGCGATGGCTTGCAAAACGAAAAACCGTTGATTTCAACCGAAATCAAGGTTGAGTTGATTCATCGTTTGGCATCAGCCGGCCTGCGCACGATTGAAGCGACCGCGTTTGTTTCGCCCAGATGGGTGCCACAGATGGCAGATGCGACGGCGGTTTTTGCTGCCATTCAACCCTTGCCGATGGTGACTTATCCAGTGCTTACCCCTAACAAGAAGGGCTTTGATGCAGCTGTGGCAGCAGGGGCAAAAGAAGTCAGCGTATTTAGTGCCGCGTCGGAAACTTTTTCGCAGAAAAATACACATTGCTCGATTAGCGAGTCCCTTGAGCAGTGTCGTACGGTGGTAGAAGCTGCGAAAGCGGAACATATCAAAGTGCGTGGTTATGTTTCCTGTGTTTTGGGCTGTCCCTATGAAGGCGAGATTACGCCGCTGGCAGTTGCCGAGGTGGCGCGTGCATTGTTTGATATGGGGTGTTATGAAGTGAGTTTGGGTGACACCATCGGCACAGGAACGCCAGAAAAAACCAAGGCGATGCTCGAAGCGGTTGCGCGGTGGGTGCCATTAAAAAAACTGGCAGGCCATTTTCACGACACCTGGGGCATGGCCATCGCCAATGTGTATGCCTCGCTAGAAACCGGCGTGTCGGTGTTTGATAGCTCTGTTGCAGGTTTGGGTGGCTGCCCCTACGCACCCGGTGCGCTGGGTAATGTAGCCACTGAGGATGTGGTCTGGTTGCTTCAAGGCTGCGGCATTGAGTGCGGGGTGGATCTTGACGCACTGGTTGATATTGCCGCGTGGATTTCTCACGAGCTGGGCCGTGCGCCTGCATCGCGTGTGGCACGTGCGATGCTTGCCCGGCGGGGCCGTTCTGAAAAGTCGGCGCTGGCATGACGGCGATTCAATCACCCTGCATCAATGTGTGTCGTATGCAAGACCATCTATGCCTGGGTTGTTACCGAACGCTGGATGAAATTGCACAGTGGAGCCAAATGTCGGATGCTGACAAGCGGCACGTGTTGAGCAAGGTGGCCAGTCGTTCGGCAGGCGAGGCTGGAAACACCGCTGTACTACCCGAAGTACAGAAAAAAACAGGGTAAGCGTTGGGTGCTTGCTGCTATTTTATTGATCAATCCGTTATGCTTTGACCTATGAAAGTTGTCCTCATCAGCGGGTTGTCCGGCTCTGGCAAATCCATTGCGCTTAAAGTGATGGAAGATGCGGCTTACTATTGCGTCGACAATCTGCCCGCGCCGCTGTTGTTTGATTTGGCTAAACACCTGTGCACGACAGGCGAAGAGCGGGTTGCCGTGGCGATTGATATGCGCGGTGGCGCATCCATTGCAGCCATTCCGCCACAAATCAAGCGGCTTGAAGCGGAAGGCTTTCAGTTGCAGTTTGTATTTCTGGATACGCGCACGGATATCCTGATCCAACGCTTTTCTGAAACACGTCGTCGGCACCCATTGGCGGGTAATGATGTCACGCTCGAAGAAGCGATTCAGGTTGAGCGCGAAGCGCTGACTTTTCTTGCATCCATCGGGCATCATATCGATACCAGCCATCTGCGCCCCAATGCCTTGCGCGCCTCGATCAAGGATTTCATTTTGATGGATACGCAGCACGGGCTGACCTTGCTGTTTGAATCGTTTGGCTTCAAGCATGGCCTGCCGCTGGATGCCGATCTTGTCTTTGATGTCCGTTGTTTGCCCAACCCACATTACGATCCTGCCTTGCGTCCGCTGACCGGACTCGATGCAGAAGTGATTGCCTTTCTCTCGGCAGAAGCAGACGTGTGCCGCATGGAAGAAGATATCCGTCGGTTTATCGCCTCATGGCTGCCTGATTACAAGCGGGATAACCGGGTTTATTTGACGGTTGCCATCGGTTGCACGGGCGGGCAGCATCGCTCGGTTTATCTGGCAGAAAAACTGGCCAGCCATTTTCGCGATCAGGCCAATGTACTGGTACGCCATCGTTCGCTGATGGAATGAAAGTGGTATTGCCTGACGACCTGCGCGATCTTTTCAGCAAGGCGGGCTATTCAAATTCCTGGTACCAGTATGTCAAAGCGGGAGACTGGCTGGTCTTGCTCTTGAGTGGTGCGCTGGTTGTTTTGTCTTACACCCTTCTGTGGCGCGGCGGTGTGGCGGATCGCGCCATTGTTAAGCGCGATGGCCAAACAATCATCGAGATCAGCTTGAATAACGCAAGCAAGACTTCTGTAGAAGGCCCATTGGGGACGACCGTGATTGAAGTGCAACCCGGTCGCGCGCGTGTTTTTTCCGACCCCGGTCCGCGTCAGTATTGTGTGCAGCAAGGCTGGCTCACGCGCGCCGGTGCCGTGGCTATCTGTGCGCCGAATCACATCACGCTGCAATTGAATGGCCGTAGCAAGGCAAGCTATGACTCCCTTAACTATTGAGTTGCCAATCACCGAGGATGATCGTCGCATCGCGCGCTACACAGCGGCGGCGATTGCGCTCACGGTGGCTGAAGCGGCGCTGCCCAGCCCCTTGCCTGGCATCAAGCCGGGGCTGGCTAACATTATCGTGCTGGTGGTGTTGCTGCGCTATGGTTGGCGTGATGCCGCCTGGGTGAGTTTGTTGCGCGTGGTGGCGGGCAGCTTGGTGATCGGGCAACTGTTTGCGCCGGGTTTTTTTCTGGCGTTAGCGGGCGCAGTGAGCAGTCTGGCGGCATTATTTTTAGCGGTGCAGTTGCCGCGGCGCTGGTTTGGTGCGGTGACGATCAGCCTGCTTGCCGCCTTCGCACATATCGGTGGCCAGCTTGTGCTGGCGCGGCTCTGGCTGGTGCCGCACGACGGCGTGTTTTATCTGGCACCGCTATTTGCTACAGCGGCGCTGATTTTCGGCACGATCAACGGCTTGATCGCCGCACACCTGATCCAGTGTGCTCATGAGGCTAAGGCAAGCTGAGTTCTTCGAGAATGCGCCTCACAGGTGCGGGCAATGCGGCGTTATCCCGCGTTGCCAAATCAAGCCAGAAGAAACCCGCTTCCATCGCGCTCGGACGCAAGTCAACGTGGCACACCTGGGGTGTGATGTGCAGGCGAAAATGGGTGAAGACGTGATCAAAACTCGGCGCTGGTGAGACGGCAAGCACGCGTACACCGAATTGCTTTTCGACATACGCAGCGGCATTGTCTTCTGATGGCAACTCCGGCAAAGAGCGCAGGCCGCCCCAGATGCCTGCCGGTGGGCGGGTTTCCAGCAGCACGTGATTTTCATGCACGATGACCAGCAGCGTGGCGTGGCGTTCGGGTGTCACCCGGCGCAATTTTCTTTGCGGCAATTCGGCAGTGCGCCCGGTGGCATGCGCGATGCAAATATCTGTTAGCGGACAGCTGGTGCATTGTGGTCGGTTACGCGTGCAGAGCGTGGCACCCAGATCCATCTGCGCCTGAATGTAGGTGGCCATGTCTTTGGATAAATCCCGCTTTGGTAACCGCTCTGGTAACAAATTCTCGGCGTATTGCCAGAGCCGGCTTTCCAGCGCTGCGGTACCCGGTATTCCTGCAATGCCGAAGACGCGGCACAGAACGCGTTTGACGTTGCCATCCAGAATCGGCACTCGTGCGCCAAAACACACCACGGCGATGGCGTTAGCGGTGGAACGACCGATGCCGGGCAATTGCGCAATCGCCTCGGGTGCTTGCGGGAACACGCCATGATGCTGCACCATCACCGCACGCGCCGCCGCGTGCAAGTTGCGCGCACGGGCGTAATAGCCCAGCCCGCTCCATAACGGCATGACTTCTTCAACCGATGCACTTGCCAGCGATTCCATCGTGGGGAAGCGGGCAAGAAAACGCTGGTAGTAGGGAATCACCGTCACCACCTGCGTCTGTTGCAGCATGATTTCCGAGAGCCAGACGAGGTACGGGTCACGCGTGCCTTGCCAGGGCAGATCATGCCGCCCGTGCTGCGCATGCCAGTGGATGAGGCGGCTGGAAAAACTTTGGCTCAAGAGGGAGTACGGGTTAATCGCCCTTAACCGGCTGCACCAGACTGGCCGCAAGTTTTGCCCTGGTGCGCGCTGCATCGGTGGTATCTGCGGTGGCCACAGCCACGCCCATGCGGCGCTTAACAAAACTCTCCGGCTTGCCAAATAATCGCAGGTCGGATTCTGGCACCTGCAAGGCTTCGGCTATGCCCTCAAAGGCAATGCCTTTGGCATTCATACCGCCATAGATCACCGCCGAAGCGCCCGCGCGGCGCAAGCCGGTATCCACCGGCAAGCCCAGAATGGCACGCGCATGCAGCTCGAACTCTGACAAGCGCTGCGTGGCTAGCGTTACCAGCCCCGTGTCATGCGGGCGCGGGCTGACTTCAGAAAACCACACGTTGTCTCCCTTGATGAACAATTCAACGCCAAAGAGGCCGCGTCCGCCAAGATTGCCGGTAATGGCACGCGCCACATCGCGTGATTTTTGCAGCGCCACGGCTGACATGGGCATTGGCTGCCAGGATTCAACATAGTCGCCATTCACCTGCACGTGGCCAATGGGCTCGCAGAAAAAAGTGTCCACTGCACCCGAGGCGCCCACGGCACGCACGGTCAATTGGGTGATTTCATAGTCAAAATCAATAAAGCCTTCGACAATCACCCGCCCCGCCCCCACACGACCGCCCGCTTGCGCGTAGTCCCACGCGGTGGCTACATCGGCTGCTGACTTGATGAGCGATTGCCCTTTGCCGGAGGAGGACATCACCGGCTTGATGATGCAGGGGTAGCCAATGCCATCACCAGTAGCACCGTCAATCGCCGCTTGCAATTCAGCCAGCGAATCGGCAAAGCGATAGGGCGAGGTTGGCAGCCCCAGTTCTTCTGCGGCCAGCCGACGAATGCCTTCGCGGTTCATGGTGAGCTGGGTCGCTCGTGCGGTAGGAATGATCTCGGGCCCTGACCCGGCGGCATGGCCTGCCTGCTCAATTTCAGCCAAGGTCGCGGTGGCAATCGCCTCGATTTCAGGCACGACCAGATGTGGCTTTTCTTTTTCGATCACCGCACGCAACGCGTTGCCATCGGTCATGTTGATCACATGGCTGCGATGCGCTACCTGCATGCCGGGCGCATCAGCATAACGATCAACGCCAATCACTTCGCAGCCCAGGCGTTGCAATGCGATAATCACCTCTTTGCCCAGTTCGCCGCAGCCCAGCAGCATGACGCGTGTGGCAGAAGGCGACAACGGTGTGCCGATGCGAGCATTTGTTTTCATCATCAATCCTTGTTTAAGGCAGCTATCGAGCGCTGATTTTAGCCGACCTAACTGACCATTCATCTCCAATTCATGTCTGAAATCCCGCCAAACTCTGTATCCCGCCTCGCCTTACTTTTACGTAGCGGCTGGCCTGCGCTGTTTGCCACGCTGTGCATCTGGACAGGCTTTATTCTGATGTCGCGGGCAGCAGGCAAAGGCGTGCTGACACCGTGGGATGTCACTGCCTTGCGTCTTGGCACAGGTGCGATCATTGCCCTGTTTTTTCTGCCCCGCGTGAAACTGCCCCGCATAAAAGTCATGGCCTTGTTTGCCTTGTTCGGTGCCATAGGCTATGCCTGCTTTGTTTATTCCGGCTTTCGGCTGGCACCTGCTGCACATGGCGCGGTGCTGGCACCGGGCTGCTTGCCTCTTGCCACGGCCATCGTTGCCTGGCTGTGGTTCAAGAAAAAACCCAACCGCAAACAGATGATTGCGTTGCTCGGGATTGGCATAGGCATTCTGATGATCGCGACCGATAGCCTGTCTGCGCAAGGGCATTTAACGGGTTGGCAACTGGTGGGCGATCTGCTGTTTATCTGTGCCGCTTTTTCCTGGGCGATTTTTACCGTGCTGCTACGCGAAAACCCCATGCCGCCCCTGGCTGCGGCGGTAGCGACGGTATTGGCCGGTGCCTTGATGTATCTGCCTATCTGGTGGCTTTTTCTGCCCAGCACCTTGCTACTTGCCCCCTCCCATGAAATTGCCATGCAGGCGCTGTATCAGGGGGTGTTGGTGGTGTTCGTTGCCTTGATCACGTATGCCCATGCCGTGCGTCAGCTTGGGCCGCAAATCGTTGCCCTTACCTTGGCCATGGTGCCCGTGCTGGCGTCTTTAGGGGCTGTACCCTTGCTGGACGAGCCTTTGTCGATGCTGGCTTTGACCGGTCTTTTGGCCGTGACAGCTGCTGCTGTGCTGGGTGTGCGCGCCAGTCGGTAATGCTTTCGCATCGTGGATAAACCTCGTGGAATAAATATAGAACAGAAGAATCTAAGCCGCTGGCTGCCAGTTTTGTAAAATGGCAGCCATTGAAAACCCAGAAATGAAAGCAGGGCAGTAAATATGGCATCCGTTGCAACTGAAAAAGTCATCAGCGTCCACCACTGGAACGACACGCTATTCAGCTTCCGCACCACACGTGACCGTGGTTTGCGCTTCGAGAACGGGCATTTCATCATGATTGGCCTGGAAGTTGATGGTCGCCCGTTGCTGCGCGCCTACAGCATCGCCAGCCCGAACCATGAAGAGTACCTCGAGTTTTTCAGCATCAAGGTCGCCAGCGGCCCGCTCACTTCGCGGCTGCAAAAAATCGAAGTCGGTGCTTCAGTGCTGGTGGGCAGCAAACCCACAGGCACTTTGGTGATTCGTGATTTGAAACCGGGCAAGAACCTCTACCTGTTTTCAACCGGCACGGGTCTCGCGCCATTTTTGAGCATTGTGCAAGACCCCGAAACCTACGCCGCGTTTGAAAAAGTCGTGCTCATTCACGGCGTGCGCTACACCAGCGAGCTGGCCTACGCCAAACTGTTTACCGAAGAGCTGCCACAGCATGAATTTTTGGGTGAGATGGTGCGCGACAAACTGATCTACTACCCCACAGTGACGCGCGAGCCTTTCCGCAATCAAGGCCGCATCACCACGCTGGTTGAATCCGGCAAGCTGTTTACCGACATCGGCCTGCCACCGCTTGACCCGGCACCCGACCGT
>JALRCC010000002.1 GCA_023257495.1 Rugosibacter sp.
GCGGTCGGCGTTATGGGGAGCGCCTCGCCCGAACGCATTGGCTCGCAATTGATAAATATGGCGCTGGCATTGGTCATCATGCGAGTAGTAGCTGGGCTATCGCCTCAACGGCTGGCTAGTCTGGCTGTGCCGGTTTATCTGGTGGGCATTGGTTTGCTGATTGGTGTGGCCTTGTTCGGTGATATTTCCAAAGGTGCCCGGCGTTGGCTGAATTTAGGATTCATGCGTGTGCAACCGTCCGAAATCATGAAAATTGCCATGCCTCTCTTACTCGCCTGGTTTTTTCATCGACGTACAACGCGGCCACGGTTGGTTGACTTCGTTATCGCTGCTCTGCTGCTGTTGGTGCCTGTTTGGTTGATCATGCGTCAACCGGATTTAGGTACGGCAGTACTCGTTTTGGCTGCCGGCTTTTATGTGATTTTTTTTGCAGGGCTACCATGGAAAATTCTTGCGGGCATGGTGATTACCGCGTTGGCTGCAGCACCGCTAGCCTGGAATTTTTTGCACGACTATCAACGTCATCGCATCCTGACGCTGCTCGATCCGGAAAAAGATCCGCTCGGCAAGGGTTTCCACATTATTCAATCCACTATCGCGATCGGCTCGGGGGGGTTATTCGGCAAGGGTTGGCGGGCAGGTACGCAAGCCCAGCTTGAATTCATACCCGAGCACCATACTGATTTTATCTTTGCTGTATTTGCCGAAGAGTTTGGTCTTGTAGGTAACGTAGTACTCCTGATCCTCTATGGCTTTTTGATTGGTCGTGGGTTCGTGATCGCAGCCCAGGCCACGTCACTCTTTGGCCGTTTGTTGGCCGGGTCGATCACGATGATTTTTTTCACGTATGCTTTTGTCAATATCGGGATGGTGTCCGGCCTTTTGCCAGTGGTCGGTGTGCCTCTGCCTCTGGTGAGTTACGGTGGTACATCACTGGTAACACTGTTTATCGGTATCGGGATGCTGATGTCAATCCACAATAACCGCATGTTGATTCAAAAATGAAGCATCTATTTTTTCTTGCGCTGTGGTCGTTGTTTCTCGCTGCTTGTGGCTCGCAACCCCCGAGACCGGTGGTTGATCGCAGTGCAGGCCAAGCTTCTGCCGTATCACCAGCGCCGACTTTTAAAACCAGAGTTCCGGAAGAGCTATCCGGCGATAAGTCCAAAAGATCTGGCGGGTATTACAAGGATGATGGTCCGGGTGATAATCCCCCTGAAAATATTGATGCGATTCCCGATGCCGTGCCACGTGATGAACCCTTGCACCGTTTTGCCAACAAGGCCTACTCGGTGCTCGGAAAAGATTATGTGCCCCTGAGCCAACGCACCCCTTATAGCGAAACAGGTATCGCCAGCTGGTATGGCCGCAAATTTCACGGTCAGAAAACCTCTAGCGGAGAACCTTATGACATGTACGGGATGACCGCTGCGCACCCCACGTTGCCGATCCCTTCGTATGTTCGCGTGACTAATCAGAGCAACGGAAAATCGGTGATTCTGCGCGTCAATGACCGTGGCCCGTTTCACGCTGATCGGGTGATTGATCTTTCCTGGACCGCAGCGTACAAATTGGGCTACCTTGAGCAAGGCAGCACACAAGTCAAGCTGGAAAGCATTTTGCCGGGAGACGAACCAGTTGCTTCGCCGATAATTCGTAGCGCACCTTTGAGTACCAACGCTAACACCACTGCCGCACCGCTGTCCGGGGTGCAACGCGCCCAAGGCTATTTCATCCAGATTGGTGCATTTGGGCAGCGTGATAATGCTGAAGCGCTGCGCGCCCATATGGCGCGGGAGCTAGGTGCTCTGGGTGACAAGCTGGTGATTGACGCCGCAAAGGGGATGTTCCGCGTTCAGTTGGGTCCATGGGCAAATGCTGCTGCTGCCCAACAAGCGGGAAATCAACTACGTGAACGCCTGGGGATGAGCGCTATCGTTGTGCAACCGTAGCGCAGAGAAAAGACGCCGGGCCCGTAAATGCTGCTATGCAACATATTGAAAGAGAGGGCATTTTTATTTATAAACTCGTAAAAACTGGGTGTAAGGCCTTGTCTTGGGACACCAGTGCGTGCTAGCCTACGCCTGTCTTCTATAAGTGTGTGAGTTTGAAGCTGCTTTCCCAGACATTTGTCATTCACTGCATGTTTGGTTGCTTTCAAACAAGAAATAAAAAAGATGTAAAAAATACAATGGGGAGGAGTAGTTCGTTGCTTCTTGACACTGATACGGATAAGAGCAGCTTGGTTCAGTGCTCGTGTTTACCATCCGAATGAGCGCGGCCGTCGTTGGAGTTCATTGTCTGTAAGCCGCCTGGTTCGTTTCTATCTGAATAATTTATCAACCAAACAAACTGTCTATGAAAATCAAAATTTCTACGATTGGCCTGGCATGTGCTGCATTGCTTACAGGCTTGAGTGGCTGTAGCGGCGAAGCAGATCTCACCGCAGTGCAAGCCGAGCGTGCTAAACCCATACAGCGTAGCGATATCATGCAGGCCATTGCAACGCATGGTACCCACGTCGCCGTGGGGACGCAAAGCGGCGCGGTCATTACTTCGGCTGATTCAGGTAAAACCTGGGTGCGCCAAGCGCTCGACAAACCTTTTCTGGCTTCAATTATTGATATGACGGCCTGCCCTGACGGCAGCTTTCTCGGTCTTGATTTTTATGGTCGCGTCTGGAGTAGTGATGCTAACGGCCAGAAATGGGTTGCGCATAAGCTCGAAGCCCCTCAAACAGGCTTGACCATTTCCTGTGACAAGTCTGGCGCATGGTGGGTTGCGGGTACTTATGCCACGATCGCCAAAAGCAGCGACCAAGGGAAAACGTGGCGGGTTATTGATAATCAGCAGGATGCACAAATCACCGCCTTGCGCTGGGTTAATGAAAAACGCGCGCTAGCTATGGGCGAATTCGGTCTTGTGCTAAGAACAGATGACGGTGGTGAAACGTGGCAGAAGCTACCCCCTGTTTCCGCAGATTTTTATCCTTATGACATCTTGTCCGTTGACGAAAACACGGCTTGGGTTTCAGGTGTTGCGGGACAGATGCGGCTAACCAAGGATGGCGGTAAAACTTGGGAGGGCAAGGAAAGCAAGGCAGGCGCACCACTGTATCGATTGTTCTTTCATAAAGGCACGCCCTATGGTGTCGGTGCTCGCGGTACGGTCGCACGGCTGGAAGGTGACGTTTGGCAGTCAGTTGCCTACCCAGATGCTATCCCTGTCTTTCTAGGTAGTGGCGCGTCGCTTGAGGGCAGTGACAATCTGTTGATTGGCGGCCCGGCTGGATTGCTACGTTCTGTACCAATGAAGTAATCACCACACATTAATCAATAAAGTAATCAACCGGAGTCACCAAAGATTATGGTTACACGAGCATTCATAAGTTTCCGCGACAAAATGACCCATTTCCTCCATCGCGGCGAGGATTGGCTGTTTGCCAACCCGAAAATTGTTCTCGCAATTGTCGGCATTATTACCGCCGCGTTTGCCTGGCAAGTGCCAAAATTGCAAATTTTCAGTGACTTCAATGACCTGCTGCCCCAAAAGCATCCCTACATCCAGGTGTACAACCGGATGAAAGAGAACTTTGGTGGCGCTAATTCCGTCATCATGGCCATTGAGGTTGAAAAAGGCACGATCTTTAATGAGAAAACGCTGGCCTTGATTCATAAGGCGACGCAAGGTGTTGATAACCTGCCCAGTGTTAACCACAATCTGGTTAGCTCAATTGCTCATCGTACGGTACGCAAAGTGTCGCTTTCCCCAGAAGGCGGTTTTGTTTCCGAGCTTTATTACGATAGTCAGGAACCAAGCTATACACCAGAGCGACTGGCTAAATTACAGGCGGATATTCTGGCTGATCCGGCGGTGTACGGTCTTTTAGTCTCGCCTGACCTCAAAGCCGCACTAGTCCGTGGTCAGCTCAACGAAGGTAACGTTGATTACCCCAAGTTTTTCAATGAGCTAAAGACATTACGCGATTCACTGGCAAGCCCTGGGCACAAGATTTACGTCACTGGCAATCCGGTACTCACCGCCTGGGTATACACCTACCTGCCAGAGATGGTTTCAATTCTTGCCTGGACGGCAGTTTTACTCGCGACGTTGTTGATCCTTTATTACCGTCGGCTGTACGGGATTGCTCTGCCGATATTGGGCATTGCACTCTCCACGCTGTGGGGTCTGGGGTTCATGGCGGCAATGGGCATCAATCTTGAGCCCTTGAGTTTGCCGATTCCCTTCTTGATCGCTGCTCGCGCCATGTCACACGGCACTCAGCTGGTTTCGCGTTACTACGAAGAGCTTGATGTACACAAAAACGCAGCCATTTCTGCACGTAAAACTTTGGAAGCGTTATTCCGCCCAGGCTCATTGGCGATTATTGTGGATGCCATCGGGATTACCGTGCTGATGCTCGGTACTGCACCGTTTAACACCAAACTGGGTGCGGCGGCCGGCTTTTGGGGCTTCTCGGTTATTTTCACCGTGCATTTCATGATTCCATTGGCTTTGAGCGTGTTACCGCAACCCAAGAAAACCGTGAACGGTAATGTGGCTGTGCGCGAAGCGCTGGGTGCATTCATGCGGTACACCGGGGGCACCACGACCGGCGCACGGGTGATTCTGCTGGTTACCTTCCTGGGTATGGCTGCTTCATACGGTTATATCCGCCACGTCCAGATTGGTGAATCGGAGCCAGGTTCGCCACTCTTGGCCCGCGACCATGACTTCAACTTGTCAACCAAGGCAATCAACGAGCGATTCCCAGGTTCAGAAGAGCTCAATATCATTATCCGCACAGATGAAGCTGGTGGCATTAAAAAGCCGGAGGTGATGGCAGCGATTGAGCGCTTTCAAGCGCACATGATGAGTGATCCTACCGTTGGGGGCACTAGGGCATTGCCCATTGTGGTGCGTGTTTTCAATCGCCTAACGCACAGTGATGATCCGCGCTGGATGCAAACTCCATCAACGGGCGCAGAAAGTGGTGGCCTCATGTTTGCCTTCATGGCATCCAGCCCGATTCCAGGCGCATTGAAAGAATTCATTACGCCGGAAGACACAGAAGCCAACCTCGTCTTTTATTACAAAGATCATCAAGCCACCACCATTACTCGTGCTGCAGCCATGGCGCTGGAAGGCAAAAAGATGATCGAAGCCGAGGTGCCGGGTGTGCATGTCGAACTTGCAGGTGGCATTGTCGGAGTGAATGCGGCCGGTAACGAAGCATTGCACCGCGACCATATGATCATCATTCCAGCTGTGCTGTTGTTGTCTTTCTTGTTGGTGGCTGTGTATTACCAGTCGCTGCATGCAGGCTGGTTGATGATTCTGCCCATGCTGTTTGCCACGGCCATGACCTATGCCTACATGGGCTGGAAGAATATCGGCATCAACGTGAATACCGTGCCGGTAATTACCGTGGGTGTTGGGGTGGGTATCGATTACGCGGTGTACTTTATGGATCGTATCCGTGAAGAATTCGCCCATTCGCGCGATATTCACAAAGCCGTGATTAACGCAGTGGCTACTACTGGCTATGCAGTAAGCTTTACGGCCACCACGCTTATTGCCGGTGTGATTCTGTGGATATTCATGTCCAGCTTGCGCTTTCAGTCAGACACTGCCGTGCTGCTTTCATTCATGCTGATTGTGAATGCAATAGCCGCCATGTTCATTGTGCCCGCTTGGTGTGTTGTATTCAAGCCGCATTTTGTGACGCATACGGAAGTGGATGCTGACGGTGTGATTCAAGAAAAGGTTTAAAAATAAAACTACTACCAACGCCAATAACAGTTAGCTTGCATGTTGGCGTTGGTAGAAAAATAAAAAAAGCAGGTGGAGTTGTAAGTTATTTTCCGTACGATTTGACGGAGAAAAGTGGTTTTTCCAGCAGAGGTCAAGGCGCGTGAGCTGGCGAAATTTTTAACTTATAAGAAGGAGGGGGCAAGCAATGCACAAGCAGAAACGAAATCACTTTTTTCGGCATTACGCAAAAAAATGCGCAACCGCTACCACGATCTTGTCGCTAGGTCTGGCCGTAGCGACAATAACGACCGTGACAACACCGCAAGCTTTGGCGCAAGAAAGTCTGCCTGCGCTGGGTGAAGGCTCCAGTCCGTGGAAAGTGGATGTCTTTTATGAAAATGCCACCTACTTTCGCGGCAAGGACAATACCGGTAATCGGGTGGGCTTGTCCAAGTTCCGCAATACGCTGCAGGCAGAGGCCGATAAAGCGCTCTCGGATGGCTGGGCTTTCCACGGGATTTTCCGTGGCACGTATGATGGCGTCTATCAGCTGAACAAGGATGAATACGGCAAGAGTGCCGGGGGTGCGGTAGCACTGGAAAGCTCTGCTCTCGCAGGTACACCTGCCCATTATTTGCCTTTTGGACAAGGTGTTGTCAATTGGACTACAGCGCAAGGGATAGGACTCCCTCCTTCAAATACTTTTGGTTTTAACTCAACGATTCCTGGTGGACAGGTTAATCCCTCCACAAGTCCTGCGGCGGTAGCCAATTTGCCGTATAACCCTAACCAGGGTTTGCATTTATTGTTTGATCGTTGGGGCAACAATCCTGGTGGCGTACAAGTTGCTGTGCCGGTACGCCCATGTGATGTGGATAACCGGGGCTGTACTGATTTTGGTGGCTATGGGGATAAAAAACGTAGCGAGTTAGAGTCGCCGGAATTCAACAGCAAGCTGGATTTTATTCGCGAGTTCTACGTCAAGAAAAATTTCAACCTGGATGATGGCAAGCAAGTATTTGTCAAGCTCGGCAAACAGCAGGTAGTCTGGGGCCGTACCGATTTGTTCCGTGTGCTGGATGTGATCAACCCGGTCGACTATTCGCGCAACAACATCTACGATGAGTTGCAGGACATCCGCATCCCGATGTGGATTTTGCAAGCAGAATATCGCATGGGTGCGAGCGACACCTTCCAGGATCGCAATGTCTCGGTGGTGTGGAACTTCGATCAGTTTCGACCAAATAATCTGGGTCAGTGTGGCACGCCGAATTCGATTCTCGATGCGGCTTGTGTCCTCCGTGCATTCAAGTCGCTTTGGGATAACGGGGGTACGATTGGTAACTTTGCCAGCGCTCTTCCTCCTGGCGCACCAGGAAATGGCCCCCATCTATCCACTGATTTTGGCCCGCACACTATAGGGATACGTAATGTTAGTCTCCCCGATTGGTCGTTCAAAAATACCCAACTGGGCATCAAATGGGAAGGCGTTACAGCAGGCGGTTTTAGTTTCTCGCTCAATGGCCTGACCTATCGCTCACAGCTGCCCAGTCTGCACATGTTTAATGTTGGTGCAGTGAATCCGTTTATTGGGACGGTAGTGAATACATCCGACTTGATAGCCTTTGATCTGGTCTACCCTCGTGTCAGTTTGATTGGTGGTTCGGCTGACTTCCAGATTCCAGATGCAAACCTGGCCGTTCGTCTGGAAGCTGCACTGACCCACGGTGAAGAGTTTGGCAATTCGGCGCAGGCGTCGGGTTACTCCAAAAATCGCGTGTTCCGTTCGGTGATCGGTCTGGATCGGCCAACAATCATTCCCTGGATCAACGAAGCCGAAGCCACGCTGTTTTCAGCGCAGCTTTTCTATCAGCATATTTTTGACCATGAGTTATATGACCGCCCATTTGGAAAAATAGGTATGGTGGATTGGGAAAATAACTTCACGGGCACTTTGCTGATCCGTGCCTCTTTGATGAATGCCCGGTTGAACCCACAGGTAGTGCTGGCACGTGACTTTAAAGCGCACGCATTTGCTGTGGCACCGTCTGTGTCATACCGCTATTCTGACAACCTGTCATTTAATGTGGGTGCAAATTTCAAGTTCCTCGCCGATGACAAGCGCTTGCACTTTGCAGATCAACGAGATTCCGGTTCATTTGCTCCCTTTGGTGCATATACCGATGCTAATGGCAACACGCAAACGGGTCCTGGCGCGTGGGGTCTTAGTGGCTTGGTCCCGCTGGGCGCTTTCCGAGCCGGCCCGATTGGCGCTGCCTGGAGAGAGGACGAAATTCAATTCAGCATGAAGTACAAGTTCTGATAGCGCATGAAAAGTCGGCGCTGGTGATACGGCAACACGATCAATAAAGCAGCGCCGATCAAACTGTATGGCTAATGAACGATTCAATACATCATCAAATACATTAGAGAGAGGTTAATGCAATGAACATCAAAGCAAACACCCGTACCTTGAAAATGGTTGCCGTCTGTGCTGCGGCATTTCTTGCCCAGGCAGCGCATGCTGTTACTGATGCTGAAATGGACGACGCATTTTTTCCCTATAAAAAGGGTCTTCCCACCTATCCCGGTTTGAAAGCCGGCATGGTGATCAACAAAAGTAACGTAGATCAGTTCAAGGATATTATTTCCCCGGCTCACTTTAAGTTAATTAAAGAGGGCTGGATGGAAATCCCCGTGGCTGAAACTTTTGACATGCCGCTGCCCAAGTCGTTTATTGAGGCAACAAAGCAAAATGCGGATAAGGTAAAGCTGGGCACGACCATCGAAGGTTATGTTGCTGGTCGCCCTTTCCCGCAACAACCGTCGGCATCCGACCCTCGTGCAGGTGAAAAACTGGCTTGGAACTTCAAATATGGTTTGAACTGGGGTGATGGGGCCATCATCTATCCGTTTTATTGGCGCTATATCAATGCCAGTACGGGTGCAATTGAGCGCACCATCAAGTTTGAGTTTCACTTCTTGAACTTCATGCATCGCACGTCGAACCCTCCGATTCCGAATATCACGCCGAACCCTTCACAGCTGTATCGCGGAACTTACGTCAAAGTCATGGAGCCGTTGGATCTGAAAAATACCCAGTTGTTGATCCAGGCCTATGAAGATGATTTAAAGCGTAGCGATGCCTATCTGTATCTTGGATTTCAGCGTCGTGTGCGTCGTTTGGCCACGGGTCAGACAACCGATTCTTTCTTGGGTTCCGATTTGATGATCGAAGACTTTGAAGGCTATAACGGTCGCGTATCCGATTACAAATGGAAGTTCATAGAAACAAAAAATGCGTTGATGCCCTACTACAAGCACAACGATCTGAAAAAATTTCATCCTGACTTCAAAGAACCGGATGGCTATAAATTTGTCGGGTTTACTGGCAAGGGAAATTGCACGCCGGATATCACGTGGCAATTACGCAAGGTTCACGTGGTTGAGGGCCGCCCGGTTGATGCGGGGCACCCGATCAGTAAGCGTTTGATTTATCTCGATGCCCAGATCATGACGCCTTCCATGTCGACGATCTATGATCGGAAGGGTGAAATCTGGAAGTCATTCCAGATTGGTAAAGCGCATCCCGATTTCCATTTACCAATCAACAAAGGTTCAGGCATTCCGCTGGATGACTCTGGCTCTGTGATCGATGTGCAGTCGAACCATTGCACAGCGATTACTTTCCGCGGTGAAATTGATCCGGCTAAAAACCCGGCGACTATTTTCCAGGTGCAGAATCTGCGCGGTGGGGACTGATTGCTTAAAAAGCTTTACAAAATTTTTACCCAAGCGGGGGCACTAGCCCCCGTTTTTTTATAAAAATCAGAAAGTCAGGGAGGAAGCGGTCATGACACAATTAACCCATGAGGAAGCGCTCAAACGGGCGGAATATGTTGGTCAGGTAGCTGAAGCCGAATTGTTTGAAGCGGACCGTAATGGCGGTTATTCAACCAAGCTTAAGGATGCCATTCATGAAACGCAGCTACACCGATTGATGCGCCCTAAACGCTATGGTGGGTTCGGCATGACACAGCGGACATTCTCCGAGGTTGTGCGAGTGATCGGGCAGCATAGTGTGTCAGGTGCCTGGGTTACCTACTTCATGCCGCTGCATGAAACCTGGGTGGCCTTGTTGCCCCCCAAGGGACGTGAAGAAATTTTTTCTGCCGATAAATTTGTCGCAGACATATTTTTCCCGATTGGCAAGGTGGAGTATGTTGAAGGTGGCGTACGCTTAAGCGGTCAGTGGAACTGGGGTAGTGGCATCGATTTTTGCGAATGGATTGGCTTGGGCGCTATTGTGGATGTGCCAGGTACCACGATCGGTCCACAGCCGTGCCTGGTGACAGTTAAAGTTTCTGAAGGCGAAGTTATTCAGAACTGGGATACCTTTGGTCTGCGCGGAACGGGCAGTAAAGGGATTGCGGTGAAAGACGTGTTCGTGCCCTGGCATCGGGTGTTGCCGGTAGCCACGGCTAAAGCGAGTAATACGCCGCTGGGTGGCGAGTTTGATCCGGAAGAGCCGGTGTATCGCACACCGTTCATACCTGCTTTTGCCTTGGGATTTAATTCAGTGTGTGTCGGTGCCATGCAACGTTTGCAAAAAGAACTGCATACGCGCATTCGCTCACGTCAGCGCGTGGTGCTTGGTGGTCAGGAATGGGAGTCACCCGTGGCGCAGCGTAATCTGGGCGAAGTGGTAACGCAGATTGAACAGGCAGAAGCCCTGCACGAACGCTACGTTCAACAGCTGGAAGACTGGCGCATTGCAGGTACCACTTCGGCTTCACCGCTCGAAGAAAATCGCCTGGCAGCATGGCGTTCTTCCATTGCTAAAACTGCTGCGCAGACAGGGTTTCGAGCACTCGAGCTGCTAGGCGGCGCGGCCGCGTATAAAGGCGATATTGTTGAAGTGTTTGCGCGTGACTTGATGATGGTATCCATTCACGTCACCCAGCTTTATGAAGATCACATGATGTATTACGGACGCACGCAATATGGTTTGAGCGGGCATCCGCTGGGCTGATTGCGGCTGATCTTGTGATCTTTGCCAGGTAGCGCCGAATTCGCCCCGGTTTTCAATGGGGCGTTTTACCATTTAGTCGGCCCGCGCAGTTTGGCAGGCAACTATAATCCGGCTTTGTCTTTTAGCCGGTAATTCTGCTATGCGCTATCTTTTGCTGTTGCTTGCCTGTCTGCCGTGGGCTACTGGTTTTGCCCAAACTGTGCCTCCCGTCAGTATCCCCATCCCTGCCTTGAGCGCGCGCGCGTGGGTCTTGATTGACTACGCGACGGGGCAGGTGCTGGCGGGCCATAATGCGGAGCAGCGGCTTGAGCCGGCTTCATTGACCAAGATGATGACCACGTATCTGGTTGCCCAAGCGTTGGCAGACAAACGGTTGTCACTCCAGCAGCCTGTTGTTGTTTCCGAACGGGCCTGGCGCACGCAAGGCTCACGCAGCTTTGTGCCTGTCAATGGACAGGTGCTGGTGGATGATCTACTCAAAGGCATGGTGATTCAGTCAGGTAACGATGCTTCTGTTGCCCTGGCGGAAGCGGTGGGCGGCAGTGAGCCGGCGTTTGCCACCATGATGAATCAGACAGCGCAGCGGTTAGGCATGAAAGACACGAACTTTCTGAATGCCAGCGGTTTTTTTGATGACGCTCAGCCCATGCATTATTCCACCGCGCACGATATGGCACGGTTAGCCGCAGCGCTGGTGCGAGATCATCCGGAAATACATCGTCTGCATGCGACGAAGGAATATACCTACGCGGGTATTCGTCAATACAACCGCAATCGTCTGCTATGGGCCGATCCCACGGTGGATGGTTTGAAGACGGGCCATTCAAATGCAGCAGGATATTGTCTGGCCGCCACGTCGCTTCGTGTGCCGCGTCGCTTGATCTCTGTCGTATTAGGTGCACCCTCGGACGAAGCCCGTGCGCGCGATTCGCTTAATTTGCTGAACTGGGGTTACATGGCTTTTGATGCAATCAAAGTGTATGGCAAAGGGCAAACGATCTCGCAGTTCAAAGTATTCAAGGGGGCGAAAAATACGGTGAAGGGCGGGGTCACAGAAGATTTGATCATTTCCGTGCCACACGGAATGGCCGCCAAACTGACCACGCGGCTAGAGAGCCCCCAGCCTTTGCTGGGCCCGATACATTCTGGAGCAAAAGTTGGCACGCTCAAGCTCGCCCTGGATGGAAAAGCGTGGGGCGAGTACCCCGTGGTCGCGTTAGAAGAAGTCCCGTTAGCGGGCTTCTTTGGGCGACTGTGGGACACGTTGGTGCTCTGGTTCCAGTAAGCATGCTGTACCTGAACGGCCAATGGCTGGCACCAGAAGAGGCGCAGGTTTCGGTGATGGACCGCGGTTTTCTGTTCGGGGATGGCGTGTATGAAGTCATTCCGGTGTATTCGCGCCACCCCTTCCGGCTGGATGAGCATCTGGATCGCCTCGACCGCAGCCTTGCTGCGATACAGCTGGCGAATCCGCACACCCAGGCCGAGTGGACGGCCTTGGTGAGTCGCCTTGTTGCTGGTGCGGAATGGGATGATCAGTCGGTTTACATCCAGGTAACACGTGGGCCGATGGCGGTGCGTAATCACATCTTTCCCCCAGCGCCGGTGCCGACGATATTGCTGTTAGCCGAGCCGATGAATCTGCCGAGCGCAGCGCAAGTCAGCGCAGGCGTGGCGGTGGTTTCTGCCGCGGATATCCGCTGGTTGCGGTGCGATATCAAGTCCGTCTCATTGCTGGCGAATTGTCTGTTGCGCCAGCAATCGGTGATGGCAGGTTGTGCTGAAACGGTGTTGTTTCGCGATGGATTTTTGACCGAAGGTGCTGCCTCATCGATTTTTGTGGTGCGTAACGGCGTGCTGCTTGCGCCAATGAAAAACCATCTCATGCTGCCAGGCATTACTTATGATGTGTTGCTGGAGCTTGCCGCAGCCAACGGATTACCCGTTGAAATACGCGATATTACTGAAGCTGAGACGCGCACGGCGGATGAGTTATGGCTAGCGTCATCCGCACGTGAAGTGCTGTCGATTGTTGAACTGGATGGCGTAAAAGTCGGCGCTGGTGATACGGTAAAAGGGATGCCGGGGCCAGTATTTTTTGCCATGTATGGCTGGTATCAAGAATACAAAGCACGGGTGATGCGACATGGATAAGCCTGCACTGATCGATTTTCCGTGTGATTTTCCGCTCAAGATCATGGGCGCACGCGCGGATGATTTTGCACAGGCCATCGCTTCTGTGGTGCTCAAACATGCACCCGAATTTGATGTTGCCACGATGACCATGCGTCCTTCGCGTGCGGGCAATTACCTTGCGCTCACGTGTACCGTGCGTGCCACCTCACAAGCCCAGCTGGATGCGTTATACCTCGAACTCAGTGCGCATTCGATGGTCAAGGTCGTGTTGTGATTGTGCGCACGTTGGGCTGTGTGGCGTATGCACCCACATTCGTCGCCATGCAGGAGTTTACCGCTGCGCGCATGCCCGATACACCCGATGAAATCTGGCTGTGCGAGCATCCACCCGTATTCACCCAGGGGCTGTCAGGCAAGGCCGAGCATCTGTTACAGGATATTGGCATTCCGGTCGTGCAGATTGATCGAGGCGGACAGATCACTTATCATGGTCCCGGCCAAGCGGTGGCTTACCTGCTGGTCGATCTGCGTCGTCGGCAGTTCAAGGTGCGTGAATTCGTGCAGTGTATCGAGCAGGCAGTGATCGAGGTGTTGGCTGATTATGGCGTCAGTGCCGCACGTTTGGCGGGGGCACCAGGGGTGTATGTACAGGGGGCCAAGATTGCTGCCTTAGGTTTGCGGATTAAAGGCGGCTGCAGTTATCATGGCGTGGCGCTGAACGTGAGTGTGGATCTGGCACCCTATCAGGCAATCAACCCTTGCGGGTATGCGGGCATGCGGGTGACACGCTTGTGTGATCTGGTCAAGACAGGCGATACTCCCACGGTGACACAGGTCGGCCCACAGCTGGCTCAAGCGTTGATGCAACAATTGGAAAATTCGAACATTCGAAAACTCGACTCATGACTGTCAAACAAAAAGGCGCAGCGAAAACGGCCCGCATCCCGATCAAGATTGTTCCGGTTGCCTCGTCGTTGAAAAAACCCGACTGGATTCGTGTCAAGGCAGGTAATTCAGCCACGCGCTTTGGCGAAATAAAACAGATTTTAAGAAACCATCAATTGCATACGGTGTGCGAAGAAGCCTCCTGCCCCAACATCGGGGAGTGCTTTGGTAATGGCACAGCGACTTTCATGATTCTGGGTGACTTGTGCACACGGCGTTGCCCGTTTTGCGATGTCGGGCACGGTAAACCGCTACCGCCGGATGTGGATGAGCCGTTAAAGCTTGCCCAGACTATCGCCGCGATGAAGTTGAATTATGTGGTGATCACCAGTGTTGACCGCGATGATCTGCGCGATGGTGGCGCGCAGCATTTTGTTGAGTGCATCAGACAGATTCGCCTGCTGTCGCCGCATACCAAAATAGAAGTGCTGGTGCCGGATTTTCGTGGTCGGCTCGATCTTGCCATCGACATCCTCGGCACCCAACCGCCGGACGTCATGAATCACAATATGGAAACCGTGCCGCGTCTGTACAAACAAGCCAGGCCCGGTGCCGACTACGCGCATTCGTTGCGTCTGCTGCAAGCATTCAAGCAGCGCCACCCGCATGTGTCTGCCAAGTCCGGTCTCATGGTGGGCCTGGGTGAAAGTGACGAAGAAATTCTCGCTACGATGCGCGATATGCGCGATCACGGTGTCGAGATGCTTACGGTGGGTCAATATCTTGCACCTTCAGGCCATCATTTGCCCGTCATGCGTTATGTGCATCCCGATACTTTCGTCTCATTTGAGCAGGCTGCCATGGCCATGGGTTTTACCCATGCGGCTTGCGGGCCGATGGTGCGCTCCAGCTATCACGCTGACAGCCAGGCTCACGCCGCTGGCGCGATTTAAAAAGTCGGCGCTGGTGATGCGGTAACCATGCGGCGGCATTTGTCATGCATACGCTGAACGCCGCGCAACAAGCGGCTGTATCGTATGTCGATGGCCCGCTCTTGGTGTTGGCCGGTGCGGGCTCGGGCAAGACGCGCGTGATCACGCAGAAAATTGCTTATCTCATCCGCGATTACGGTATTGCGCCATCGCACATCACGGCGATTACTTTCACCAACAAGGCCGCAAAAGAAATGCAGGCGCGCGCTAAAAATCTGCTAGGCGAGCGCGGTAAAGGTGTCATGATCAGCACGTTCCACTCGCTGGGTGTGCGCA
>JALRCC010000019.1 GCA_023257495.1 Rugosibacter sp.
CAGCATAAAAATGTGCGGCACCTTTGATAGCCAGATTATTGGATTCGGTCGCCCCGGATGTCCAGATAATATCCTTGGCATCTGCGCCAACCAGCTTGGCGACTTCTTCACGCGCATCCTCCACCGCCTTTTCCGCTTCCCAGCCATAGGCGTGCGAACGCGAAGCCGGGTTGCCAAAATGCTCAGTCAGCCAGGGAATCATTTTTGCCGCTACACGCGGATCAACCGGCGTGGTCGCAGAGTAATCAAGATAAATCGGTAATTTCATTTTCAGCTTCTCCATTTCAGCCAGTAGTTAAATTGGTAACCGTCATCACGCGACTTCTGTAACCAATGCATTCAGTTGCCCCAGCGTGGTTTTAAGCACGCCGAGAAAATCCTGTACTTCTTGTTGGGTTGTCCCTGCGCCAAGACTCACACGCACTGCGCCTCGCGCCAGGGCAGGCGGGACTCCCATGGCCAGCAGCACGTGCGATGGCTTCAAGCTGGCGCTGGAACAAGCCGCCCCTGACGCTACCGCAAAGCCGGCACGATCGAGTCGCCCCACCAAAGTTTCACCATCCATGCCTGCAAAGGCAAAGTAGGTCGTATTGGGCAAACGGTCGGCTTGCATCGCAAAAATATGTGCGCCAAGAGCAGATAGGCCTGACTCAAGACCCACTCGCAAAGCACGCAAAACAGTGGCCTGGGTTTGCTGCTGGGCAATCGCCAGTTCTGCTGCCAGACCAAACCCCACTATGGCTGCCACATTTTCGGTGCCAGAACGCAGACCGCGCTCTTGCCCACCCCCTGCAATGAGCGGTTGCAACTCAAGTCTTTTATCCAAAATCAACGCGCCAGCACCTTTCGGCCCACCGATTTTGTGCGCAGACACGGTCATCGCATGCACACCCGCCGCGTTGAGTGCGCGAAAGTCTACCGGCACGCGACCGAACGCCTGTACAGCATCGGTATGCAGCCAAGCATCCGCCGTTTCAGTTTGTTCAACAAACTCATTGGCAAGGGCCGCGACATTCTGCAACGCCCCGGTTTCATTATTCGCCAGCATGATCGAAGCGAGCAAAGATTGCCCTGCCGATTGCCCTGCCGATTTTTCTGCCAGCACCGCCGAAAAGTCGGCGCTGCTGATACGGCAATCGGCATCCACGGCAATCTCACGCAAGCGCCAGCCGGCACGCACCAACTGCCGCGCCGACTCGCGCACGCAAGGATGCTCAATCGCGGAAATCGCCACAGTCCCCTTGGGTAATAAAGCCGCCGCACCCTTGATAAACAGATTATTGGCTTCTGATCCGCCACTGGTAAACACCACTTCCGTCGGATGCGCTCCGGCAGCCTGCGCGACGCGTTGCCTTGCCTCGTCTACCGCCTGCCGCGCCGCGCGACCATACTCATGGCGACTGGAAGCATTGCCATACTGCTGCGTCAAATAGGGCAGCATGGCCTCCAGCACCCGTGAGTCCATTGGGGTGGAGGCATTATGATCGAAATAGACAGGTGCAAACATGACTTGATTCAATCCTATATGCCAGCAACAACGCCTTGTTTCTCACTCGGCGCTACATTCGACTGACGCTGTGCCAGCCGCTCGTCATGCAATACCGCAGGCGCAGCATGCTGTTGGGCAACAAGCTCTGCCAGATTGACCGAATCCAGATAATCGAACATTTTTTTATTAAGACTTGTCCATAAATCGTGCGTCATGCAAACACGCCGATCTTCAGAACAGTCGCGCTTGCCACCGCACTGCGTGGCATCCAGAGATTCATCTACGGCACGAATAATCTCTGCCACCGAAATGGCTTTCGGCTCTTTAGTCAGGCAATAACCTCCCCCAGGGCCACGCACACTGGAGACAAGCTCGGAGCGGCGCAGCTTGCCGAACAGCTGTTCAAGGTACGACAAGGAAATGCGCTGCCGCCCGCTGATGCCTGCCAGCGTTACCGGACCATCCTGCTGACGCATGGCCAGATCAATCATGGCGGTAACCGCAAAACGCCCTTTGGTTGTCAATCTCATTTGCTGACCCTCTCATGGATGTCATCACCCTGCCCACCCAGCCATTGCATGGCTAGCCAAGCACTCAATACCCGACTACTTCTGTCAACTATAGGCTATCCTGATAGATTTAGTCAACTATTTTAGACAGATAGTTAGGGTCAAACTTGTCTGCGGTTGCCATGTCATCTTCCAGCGAAACCCCGGAGCGCTCAACCGCCTTTAACAGGCAGGCCAATCGGCGATCGGTTTCCACGGCATGATCCAGCAGACCATGAATGGCTTTGGCCAGAGGATCATCTTCGTTTTGAGTAATCGCATAAGCAGAAAAGCCCATTTTCTCTGCCTGCTCCTCGCGCACCGTATCGCGCCCTGCATCCACGATGCGCGCGGGGATACCAACTGCGGTAGCGCCCGCCGGAATATCCCGCACCACCACCGCATTGGAACCGACTTTTGCGCCCTCACCCAGCGTAATCGGCCCGAGCACCTTCGCGCCAGCACCGATCACGACACCGCGCAATAGTGTGGGGTGACGCTTACCCTTGTTCCACGAGGTGCCACCAAGCGTGACACCGTGATACAACGTGCAACCGTCGCCAATCACTGCCGTCTCGCCAATCACCACGCCCATGCCGTGATCAATAAACACCCGGCGACCCACCGTGGCACCGGGATGAATTTCAATCCCTGTTGCCCAGCGCACCAGATGCGCCAGAAAGCGCGCCAGCCAGCGAAAACGTGCCTGCCACAACCAGTGAGCCACCCGGTGCAGCGTGAGCGCATGCAGACCCGGGTAGCAGGTCAACACCTCCCATATCGAGCGAGCGGCAGGATCACGCTCAAAAACACAGGCAATATCTTCACGCAAGCGAGTCAGCATAACGGTTCATTCCTTCTCATTTTTTAATGATGCAACGCTCGTGCACGCATTATTTCTCCAATGCCGCAAGCAAGCCACGCAATATATTCACTTCTTCTTTTTCGATCACTGCCCGGGAAAACAGACGTCGCATGCGCAAAATAAGGCGCTTGGGACTCGCGGGATCAAGAAATTCGCTGTTCAATGCAGCCCGCTCGATATGCGCCACCAGATGCTCCACCTCGTCATGCGTCGCCGGCAACCCCGCGCCGGAGATCTCCGGCGGCGGCCCCGGCATCTCCATCGCCAGCCTTAATTCGTAACACATCACCTGCACGGCCGCAGCAACATTCAGCGAGCTGAACGCCGGATTCACCGGAATCATCGCCCAGCGGCGGCACTGTAGCAACTCTTCATTTGACAACCCGGCCGTTTCATTGCCAAACACCAGCGCCACCTCGCCCATCGTCGAGGCGGCTGCGATTTCGGTCGCTGCCTCACGCGCCCACAAGGGGGGCACAGCCAACTCACGCCGTCGTGCGCTCATGGCAACAGCCAATACCGTTCCCGCTAAAGCTTCAGATAGCGTCGTCACCACCTGAGCTGCCGCCAATACATCGGTTGCTCCTGCCGCCATGGCATCTGCCTGGCGGTCGGGAAACAGTTTGGGATTAACCAGTACCAGGCGAGTAAGTCCCATGGTCTTCATGGCTCTTGCCGCAGCCCCGATATTGCCGGGGTGACTGGTATGCGACAACACAACCCGAACCTGCCCCAACGCCGGTAACGCTGTCACAGGCAGCACCCTGCAGCCCGATACCGCAACTGGCATCGTGGCAAAATCCAGTCAATCCAGTGAATCATTTGTGGGTTCATATTAGAATAACGACCTTCGCGCGAAGTGCGCCTGCTCTCTTATAAAAATTCCATGCATCCCACGCTCAACATTGCCGTCAAGGCCGCGCGTCGCGCCGGCCAGATCATCAACCGCGCCAGTCTTGACATCGACTCTCTTAATATCAGCGTCAAGCAACAAAGCGATTACGTCACCGAGGTGGATCGTGCGGCCGAAGCGGCCATTATTGCTGTCTTGCGCGAGGCCTATCCAGCGTATGGAATTCTAGCAGAGGAGTCCGGCCTGGCTGGCACCGATACCACCGCCGAGTTTCAATGGATCATTGACCCGCTCGATGGCACCACCAACTTCATCCATGGTGTGCCGCAATATGCCATCTCAATTGGCCTTGCCAAACAAGGCGTGATACAGCAAGCCGTCGTGTACGACTCCAATCGTAATGAGCTTTTTACCGCCAGCAAAGGCGGTGGTGCCTTCCTTAATGGCAAGCGCATTCGTGTGGCCAAGCGTACCCGTCTGGATGAAGCGCTGATTGGCACAGGCTTTCCT
>JALRCC010000214.1 GCA_023257495.1 Rugosibacter sp.
AGAAGGTCACCGGACACCCCGCGCTCTTTTGCAGCGAGAGCGCAGCGATGGCGATCAGCTCGGGCAATGGCATGGACGCCACGTTGTGTGTGGTCTGTAGCGGGTCAATCGCCGGAAAGCGCGTTTGTACTCGGACCGCAATACCCGGAAAATCAGCCAGCGTGTGTTCGTTTTGCGGACAGGAGAAGGTTGCCTCAATGGCGGTATGGCGACCCCACAAATTAGGGCCACGCAAGGCACGCAAACGAATAATCTTCATGAAGAGATAACGTGAAAAGTGAGTTAAAAGGTCTCAATGCCGGTACGCAGTGTGGCGAGTGGCACATGCAGTGCCCACGCTGCGCCGATGGCGGCAAGAAGGGGGACGGGTCTTTCATGGGTTGGCGTATCCGGCGTACCTGGCGTACTTGGCGTACCATCAGCGCCGACTTTTTGCTGTGTGCCCCAAGAAGATAAATCTGTCAGCGCCAGCAGTGGTTGAGTTTGCTCGCCCGTGGCCATGAGGATCATCCCGTCATGTATCAAAACGGCTTTTCCCCCTTTTGCCCGATGGGTGGCGATGGCTGCTGCACTTGCCGGATGGTTTGCTGGGTCAGTTGCAAACAGGATCACTTCGCCATCACACAACTCGGCCATGTCGCGCACTAGCGGACAGTCCGCGTTCAGCACCGCCACGCCATCGGGTAACACGACATCCACCTGGGTGCGCACGACATTGAACAGGCGTTCGGGCGTATCGATGTGATAAGCCGGCAAAACATCCGCTTCGGTGAGTGCTGTCACGACCCCGACCTGGCAGCGGTCATAGGCGAGTCCTTCATTCAGCATCGTCTCGATGGAATTTTCAATCATCACGATTTCTGTCTGGCGATTGATCAACAAGGTCTGCGCTGCCGCGCTGGGCGACAAGCTCTGTGTGGCGACCGGCAGCGTGCCAAGAAAGACGCCTTGAGCACAGGCCAAGCCAGTGGCCTGGCCTGTCAGGCGCACAATATGATCGAGCAATTGCGCAGTGAGCGTGGTATCTCCTGCCATGCTTTTGTTCCCTGTGCTGCCGGTAATGCCGACCAGCGGAATGCGGCCTGAGTTTTGGTTATCTACCCCGGTGGGGAAAAGATAATCCACAATCGCCGGTCCGACCGGGCGCGCCTGCCCGGAGGCGGGCTTAAGATGCATCAGCAAGCCGGGCCCGGCATTGACTTCGACAATCGCACCGCCCTGAGCGGCGAGCGGTTGCGCAATGTCGGTTGCCACCAGATCGATGCCTGCAATATCCAGCCCGACGATACGCGCTGCCAGTGCAGCAAGGGCAATGGTATCGGGGTGAACATCGTCGGTGCAATCAAAGGCGACATTGCCATTGCGCTGGATGAGCAGGCGTTGGCCTGCGGCGGGCACGGCATCAATGGCCGAGCCTTGGCGCGTGAGTTCGAGCGCAACGGCGGGGTCGTCATCAATGCGATTCAGCGGCGAGGCTTCGCTTGTGCCACGACGCGGATCGCTATTGATTTGCAGATCAATCAGTTGCTGCACCGTCGATTGGCCATCGCCTATCACCCAGGCTTCTTCGCCGCGTGCGGCAGCAACCAGCTTGCCGCCCACGATCAATAAACGGTGTTCGATGCCGGGAATAAACCGCTCCAGCAGCACATCGCTGCCACGCGCCGTTTCTTCTGCGAGGGCAAAGGCCGCCTCGATGTCTTCGCGGCGCGAGAGGTTAACAGAAACACCGCGGCCATGATTGCCATCCACCGGTTTGATGGCCACGGGTGCGTCGATGGATTGTGCCTCTTCCCAAGCCTCGGTGATGTTTTTGACAATACTGCCTTCAGGCACTGGCACGCCGCAAGCGCGCAGCAGCGTGTTGGTGAGCGCCTTGTCGCTGGAAATGCCCTCGGCAATGGCAGAGGTGGCATCGGTTTCGGCGGTCCAGATGCGGCGGCTGTGAATGCCGTAACCCAGTTGTACAAGATTGCCTTCATTCAGGCGAATGGCCGGAATACGCCGCTGTTTGGCAGTAGCGGCTTCGACGATGGCCTGGGTACTGGGGCCGAGCAGCAAGCGGTCGGCCATCTGCGCCAGATGTGCCACGGCGGCCGGTACATCAAACGCGGTCGCGTTGATCGCAGCCATGATCAGGTCACGCCCATACAACAAGGCTTGACGGGAGATATCCGCATGCCAGCTGCGCACCGCCACTTTATACACGCCACGCTGCGAGGTACTGCGCGCCTTGCCAAACCCTCCGGGCATGCCGGCCAGATTCTGCAATTCAAGGGTGACATGCTCAAGAATATGCGCGGGCCACGTACCATCTTCCAGACGCTTGAGGAAACCACCGTGCTCGCCGTAGCTACAGCGATGTTCAATCAGTGTGGGGAGCAGCGTGGTCAAACGTTCGTTAAAACCCGGGAGAGTGTTGGAGGGCGAGTCTTCCAGTACGCCAATATCAACCCACGCTTCCATGACAGGACGGTAAGTCCACAGATTCGGGCCGCGCAGGGGGATAAAGTTAAGAAATTCGATCACAGAATCAGGTGCCTTTCGTCGTCCGGCGGGATGAGTTTGTTAGCAATTTGTTGGCTTTTGTTTTGGTAGGTACTTTTTTGCTTTAGCACGGCTGATGGAATGATCGCTGTGGCATCAGCATGAGCTTTTTACTCTACACATGCAAAAAAAAAGACAGAAAACAGATCAGGAAACACGATGCATTTTCTGTGCATCTTGAACCTGATGTTGCTTAACGCACGAGGAGCCAATGCGATGACAAGTGGGATGAAAAGAAGGATGATAAGTGGGGTGACAAGTCGCAATCTGCCCTAAGCACGGTATGATTCTGCTCCATTCTTTGCGGCGATTTTTAAAAACATGATGGTGTCTGCACCGCTTTCTGATCAACTTCCGTTAGCTTGGCGCGCTTCCGTGCTGGCGACATTGCAGCCCGAAGAAACCCTGCTGGCCTGGCTTGAGCTGGATTTGACGACTTCGCTCCAGTTTGACACCGGGTTGCTGGTACTGACCAGCCAACGGTTGCTGGCAAGTGAAAATGGCACTGCTCAATGGCAAGCCTGGCCATTACAGGCGGCGCTGCGTTTGCAGCGTCTTGACCATGCGGGCATTGGCACACTGACGTTGAGCGACGCTCACAGGTGCATCGCGCATTGGCGCTATACGTTGGCGCGTGCGACCGTCGTCAAACAGCTGGCGGATGCCTTTGCTGCACAGATTGACAGTCTGATCAGCGGAACACCACGGATAGTCGGCCCCGATGTGCTGTGCCCGGTGTGCCAAACCTTGCTCAATCCCGGGCAGGAAGGTTGCCCCACCTGTGCCCGTCATCTGCAGGCACCACCTTCAACGCTGACGCTGCTGCGGTTATGGCGCTTTGCGCGGCCTTACCAATGGCAGTTGCTGGCTGGATTTTTATTGATGCTGGGTGGCACGGCAGCCACGCTGATTCCCCCGTATCTGACCATGCCGCTGATGGATGAGGTATTGATTCCTTACCAGAATGGCGTGCCGATTGATCCGAAAAAAATTGCCCTCTATCTGGGGGGATTAGGCTTGGCGGCGATTTTTGCCTGGGCGATGAGCTGGGCTAAAACCTATATTCTGGCACTGGTGTCCGAGCGCATGGGGGCCGATTTACGTACGACAACGTACGAGCATCTACTCAAACTTTCGCTGGAATATTTCGGTGCCAAACGCACGGGCGATTTGATGTCGCGCATTGGCAGCGAGTCCGACCGCATCTGCGTTTTCCTTTCTCTGCATCTGCTCGATTTCGCGACGGATGTCTTGATGATCAGCATGACTGCACTGGTCTTGTTTTCGATCAATCCGTGGCTGGCGGTGGTGACGTTATTGCCGCTGCCTTTTATTGCCTGGATGATTCATCTGGTGCGCAATCGGTTGCGGTATGGCTTTGAGCAGATCGATCGTGTCTGGTCGGAAGTTACTTCCGTGCTGGCAGATACCATTCCTGGCGTGCGCGTAGTGAAGGCTTTCGCGCAGGAAAAGCGCGAAAGTGAGCGCTTCCACGAGGCCAATGCACATAATCTGGCAGTGAATGATCGGCTGAATAAAACCTGGTCGCTATTTTCGCCCACGGTAGGATTGCTTACCGAACTGGGCCTGTTGGTGGTGTGGGGTTTTGGTATCTGGCAGGTCTCTAAAAACGAGATTACCGTCGGGGTGCTCACGGCGTTTATTGCCTATATCAGCCGTTTTTATGGTCGCCTAGACTCGATGAGCCGTATTGTGTCAGTGACACAGAAAGCAGCGGCGGGTGCCAAGCGCATTTTTGATATTCTCGATCATGTATCGAGTGTGCCAGAGCCCATGCATCCGCAGCATTTACAAACCATCGCAGGTCATATCACAGTGCGTGATATCGGCTTTCGCTATGGCAATCGCAGCGTACTGAATGGCGTATCGCTCGACATTCGGGCTGGCGAGATGATCGGCCTGGTTGGCCACAGTGGCTCCGGGAAAAGTACCCTGGTGAATCTGATTTGCCGTTTTTATGATGTGAGTGAAGGCGCGATTCTGATTGATGGCGTGGATATTCGCGCGGTGCCGGTAGCGGAGTACCGGCGTCATATCGGCCTGGTGCTACAAGAGCCCTTCCTCTTTTTTGGCACGATTGCCGACAACATCGCCTATGGTAAGCCTAATGCCTCGCGGGCGGAAATCGTTGCCGCCGCGCGTGCCGCGCATGCGCATGAATTCATTTTGCGGCTGCCGCATGGCTACGATTCGCTGGTTGGCGAGCGCGGTCAGGCGCTCTCGGGCGGTGAGCGGCAGCGCATTTCCATTGCGCGCGCGTTGTTGATTGATCCGAAAATTCTGATTCTTGATGAGGCAACTTCTGCCGTGGATACCGAAACCGAGCTGGAAATCCAGAGTGCCCTGGATAATCTGATTCGTGGTCGCACCACCATCGCCATCGCCCATCGGTTGTCCACGTTGCGCACGGCTGATCGGCTGGTGGTAATGGATCACGGCAAGATAGTCGAAATCGGCCCGCACGACGAGCTGCTCGCGCGGCAGGCCGCTTACTGGCGGCTGTACACCGCACAAACCAAGCAGCTTGATGCGCTGGAAGGGCGCGCTAACGACATGGTGGCAGATGAGCTATGAGTGATTACCAGTTGATCCGCAATGCGTTTGGCCAGTTGGTGCTGACGACGCCCGCAGGGATGGTGTATGTGGACGTCGTGCCGGTGCGGGCTTTTGCGCTTTCTGCACCCGATGAGGGGATTGCGCTGGTTGACCGTCATGGGCGCGAGTTGTGGTGGCTCGCCAGTCTGGCCGAGTGCGCGCCGGATGTGCGTCTGTTGATCAAAGAGGCCTTGGCCGAGCGGGATTTTTTACCGGAAATTCTGGCCATTCGCAAAGTATCGACCTATGCCACACCGAGTCGCTGGGAAGTAATAACCGATCGCGGCCCGACCACGCTGACATTGAAAAGCGAAGACGATATTCGGCGACTGAAGTTTGAAGGTCAGTCGAACGGGCTTCTGATTGCCGACAGTCATGGGCTTCAGTTTTTGATTCGTGATCGGGCCCGGCTCGATCGCACGAGTCGGCATTTTTTGAGCCGGTTTTTATAAGCTATCGCCGTCTTGCCAGCGCCGACTTTTAGAGTGTGGCAAGTGCCGCTTCAGGGGTCAGTATTTGAAACAGGTTGCGCAGACGGTTCCGCCGCGCCAGCACGAGCAGGGCTTTGTCGCTGGTTACCAGCCAATCGGCGGAACCAGCCTGTGCTGCCTCGAGAAATTTCTGATCGTCAGGGTCGCGACAATGGGGCAAAGGCGATGCGCTGGTTGTTTTTTCTACCGCAGGCAGCGTTGATGTGAGGGTGATGCACCGGGCATACTCGCTGTAAGCCGCCTGCTGTACGGCACACGTCAGGCCAAATTGTGGGTAAGCCAGAACCCGCTCGAATTCCGCCAGACAGGCTTCGCTGCTGATGGCACCCCACTGCCGGTTTTCAATACGGTCGCGTAGCGCAGCAAAGCGGCTATCAGCAAAAACGTACAACGAGACCAACACATTGGTATCCAGCACCACTCGTAAGGGTTGCAAGGATCGCAAGGGGTGCAGGGGTTGCAAGGGTTTGCGGGCGATGCTGATCGCGGACAGATCGGCAGTCTGTCCGGATAAATCTGCGGATGAATCTGAAATCACGCGAGCGGGTTAGCCCTTCTTGGGGGCGTCGAGACGCAACTTGGCATAGGTGCCGGGGGCATCGTCCAGCACCTTGAGTTTTCCTTTGCTCGGATCGCGGGCAGGCACTTGTTCATTGTTCAATTGGGTAACCCAGGTTTGCCAGTCGGTCCACCACGAACCTTCGTGTTTTTTGGCGGTGCTTAGCCAATCATCTGCATTAGTCGGCAAGGGTGAGGTCTTGCTGCCGCGTTTTCCGCCAGGTTTTTCGTCATGTGTCCAGAAGCCGTATTTTCCGGCACTCGGGGGGTTGACGATACCGGCAATGTGTCCTGAGCCGCCAAGCACGAAGCGCACTGGGCCGCCTAGCAGGTTGGTTCCCAGATAGGTGCTTTTCCAGGGCGCGATATGGTCTTCAACAGTGGAAATAAAATAACTGGGCGTGGTGACTTTTGTGAGATCAATCGGCGTATCGAGCAGAGTGATTCCGCCGGGTTCTTTGAGCAGATTTTTCAGATACATGTTGCGCAAGTATTCGCTATGCATTTTGTAGGGCATGCGCGTGGAGTCCGAGTTCCAGTAGAGGAGATCGAAAGGGAAAGGGGCTTTGCCCATCAGGTAGTTATTCACTACAAACGACCAGATTAAATCGTTCGAGCGCAGCATGTTGAAAGCGCTGGCCATTTCGCTGCCATCCAGGTAGCCGCGTTCCCGCATTTTTTTCTCGAGCGAAGTGACCTGATTGTCGTCAATGAAGACCCCCAGATCACCCGGTTGTGAAAAATCAAGCATCGTGACAAAAAAAGTGGCAGAAGCAATACGTTGATCTTTTTTAGCGGCCATGTAACCCATGGTGGAAGCGAGTAGCGTACCGCCCAGGCAATACCCGATCAGGTTGATTTCATTTTCACCCGTTTGTTTGCATACGGCATCAATTGCAGCGAGCGATCCTTCAGCAAGGTAATCAGAAAAACTTTTTTGCGAAAGACGCGCATCGGGATTCACCCAGGAAATCACAAATACCGAATGCCCCTGATCGGTGGCCCATTTGATGAATGAATTGGCTGGACGCAGATCTAGGATGTAATACTTGTTGATCCAGGGTGGAATAATCAGCAACGGACGTTTGAATTGTTCTTTGGTTGTTGGCTCGAACTGCAGCAGCTGGATCAGTTCGTTTTGAAAAACAACCTTACCCGGTGTGGCACCGACATCCTTGCCCAGGGTGAAGGCTTCCGGGTCGGCCATCTTGATGCGCAATTGACCATCGCCCGCTTCAATGTCGCGCAGCAGATTGTTAAACCCGTTCAACAGGTTCTGGCCATGCGTGTCTAAGGTTTCGCGAACAACGGCGGGGTTGGTCAGGGCGAAGTTGGAGGGTGAGAGGGCATCAACAAACTGATGCGTGAAAAAATTGACCTTCTGTTGCTCATTGGCATCCAGTCCATCAACATCGTTGATCGTGTCGTAAATGTGGCGAGCGGTGACAAGATAACTTTGCTTGATTAAATCGAATAAAAAATGGTCTTCCCACTGGGCGTCCTTGAAGCGATTATCGCCTTTTGGTGCAGGCGATAAAGGAGCTACCTCGGCACCCATGGCGCGCAGCATCGCATGCTGCCATAGCGAAAAATAATCCCAGGCCAGCTTCATTTGCGCTTGTGCCAGCTTTTGCGGATTGGCGAGGACTTTGGAGAACATGTCCGCAAAGGCTTGCAAAACCCCCAAGTCGTCTGCCGGCGGCGTGATGCCTTTTTGCATCTGTCGCTGAATATGCTCTGTAATCAGCTTGGTCGCTCGTAAAGCGACTTCTGCATAGGTGTTGGCAAGGCTCTGCTGGTTGGGGACGTTGTTTTGTGGCATTTGACCGGACGTTGGGTTCGACATGTCTTCTCCTAACTGATAAAACGAATCAAATCGGGTTGTTCCAGACGCTGCATTTTCCCTGCATGTACAAGATAGTTCAAATGGGCGATGGCCTCGCCCAGGGCAAACATGGTTTGATGCGGGTCGCTGAATTCACGGTCGAACAGAGCCGGAATAATTTCAGCGGCGCTAAAAGCATGGCCTTTGCAGGCTTTGAGCAAAATATCACAACGCTCTGCATGATGTGCATGCAGCTGCGCAACACGGCTATGTAATCCGCGAAATGGCCTGCCGTGCGAAGGCAGAACCAGGGTGTCAGGCGGTAACTCAAGAAAACGATCAATCGAATCAAGAAATAATTTCAAAGGATTGCCGTAAGGGTTCGCCGGGTGGACCGAGATGTTGGTTGAAATGCGCGGCAATAACATGTCACCCGAAATCAGTACGTGCAGCTCTTCGCAATACAAACTCATATGTTCGGCCGCGTGACCGTAGCCCACGATGGTGCGCCAGTCGTGCGAGCCAATGCGTAGTACATCACCGGCAAACAGCTGGCGGTAGCTGTTTGGTAACGCAGGCACGCCTTTTCTGTAGTGATTGCCACGCTCTGAAAAAGCTGAGGACATGGCCTGGCTTAATCCATGACGAATAAAAAAGTCGATCAGGGCTGTTGTTGAAAAAGGGCCGATACTGGCGTTGATGAGTGTTGCCGTGAGGTAGTCTCCCTGCGACATCCAGAGAGGTGCGCCTTTTTCCTGCTCCAGCCAGCTGGCCATGCCCACATGATCGGGATGCAGATGGGTCACGATGGCGCGAGTCAAGGTACGGTTCGCCAAAATCGTGTTCCATGCTTCACGTACCTCGGGCGTTGCAATGCCGGTGTCGATGGTGGCATATCCGCCTTCTTCGGCAAGCAGCCATAAATTGATATGATTCAAGGCAAAAGGCAATGGCATGCAAATCCACTCAATGCCCGGCATAATCGGAACCGTGATGCCAGTAGCAGGGGAAGTGTCGTGCGAGTAAACCAGTGGCGCCTGCATGGGGGAATCTTTCTTCGGCTGTTTGCGCTGATGTTTTGTTCAAAACCAAAATGAATGCGGGGGAAACTTTTTGGCGGCTGCTGTCTGATGGCAGCTGGATACGCGTGCTATGTTAGCGGATTTTTAGGGCGCAAGTTGGCCAAGGGCAGCGGATTAAAAAATAACATCAACAAGAAAATAAATATGAGGAATTTTGGCAATGATAGGACTGGATTTTGATCTCGGCGAAGATATTGATGTGCTGCGCGATGCGGTGGCGCAGTTTGCCAATAAAGAAATTGCGCCACGAGCGGCGCAGATAGATAAAGACAATCTTTTTCCTGCGGATGTCTGGCGCAAGCTGGGCGATATGGGTTTGCTGGGTATCAGTGTCGAAGAGAATTACGGTGGCACGGCGATGGGGTATCTGGCGCACATCGTGGCGATGGAGGAAATCTCTCGCGCCTCGGCTTCAGTCGGTCTTTCCTATGGTGCGCACTCGAATTTGTGCGTCAATCAGATCCGGCGCAATGGTACCGAGGTGCAGAAAAAAAGCTTTCTGCCGCGCCTGATTTCTGGTGAACATGTGGGCGCTTTGGCAATGTCGGAGCCGAATGCCGGTTCGGACGTGGTTTCCATGACCTTGCGGGCAGACAAAAAAGGCGATCGCTATGTGCTCAATGGCTCGAAAATGTGGATTACCAATGGGGGTGACGCCGATGTGCTGATCGTCTATGCCAAAACAGATCCATCAGCAGGTGCCAAGGGAATAACGGCTTTCATTATTGAAAAGGGCTTCGCTGGTTTTAGTGCCGGGATGCATCTGGACAAGTTGGGCATGCGTGGCTCAAACACGTACCCGTTGTTTTTCGATGCGTGTGAGGTGCCAGCCGAGAATGTGCTGGGGACCGTGGGCGAAGGCGTCAAGGTGTTGATGAGCGGGCTGGACTACGAGCGCGCAGTGCTCTCGGGTGGGCCTCTGGGCATCATGGCGGCGTGCATGGACGTGGCCCTGCCTTATCTGCATGAGCGCAAGCAATTTAATCAGTCCATCGGCGAATTTCAGTTGATGCAAGGCAAGCTGGCTGACATGTACTCTACCTGGCAAGCGACACGCGCGTATGTGTATGCGGTAGGCCGCATGTGCGATAAAACCAGCCATCCGGATCATCCGGCAAGTCGTTCGCCGCAACAGGCCAGAGCGCTGCGCAAGGAAGCCGCCGGTGCTATTTTGTACGCGGCAGAAAAAGCCACGTGGATGGCTGGCGAGACAATCCAGATTTTAGGCGGCAATGGCTATATCAATGACTATCCGGCAGGCCGTTTATGGCGCGATGCCAAGCTGTACGAAATCGGCGCAGGCACATCGGAAATTCGCCGCGCACTCATAGGCCGCGAACTGTTCAATGAAACGCAGTGAGGGCAAACGCGATGCTGCCAGACGTTGATGTGGCCAATCAACCCGCTATTGAATTCTGGTTTGATTTTTCTTCGCCCTATTCGTATCTGGCGGCAGAAAAAATAGATGCCCTGGCGGCCAGCTATCAGCGCAGCGTGCATTGGCGTCCCATTTTGCTGGGTGCAATATTTCAGATAACCAATGCCGTGCCGCTAGTGCAGCTACCACTCAAGGGCGACTATAGCGTGCGTGATTTTGCGCGCTCTGCGCGGTTTTTGGGATTGCCCTTCACCATGCCTTCCCAATTTCCGCTGCCGACGCAGCAGGCTGCCCGCGCGTATTACTGGCTGTGCGACCATGAAATGGCGAAGGCACACGACTTTGCACGGGCAATATTCCGTGCGCTGTTCGTGCATGACCGGGATATTTCTGATCTGGCGGTGGTGTGTGATGTGGCTGCCAGCATGGGTTTGGATGCCGATGCGCTATCGCTTGCCGTGGCGCGGCCTGAAGTCAAGGCGCAACTGAAAAGTGAAACCGATGCAGCGATTCTTAAGGGCGTGTTTGGGGCACCTTTTTTCATGGTGGGCGACGAGTCGTTCTGGGGCGTCGATCGCTTGCCGCAACTTGAGCAGTGGCTGGCCACAGGGGGTTTTTAGTGTCTGTTATTCAATCTGCCATACATACCCGTAGTGATGAGTTCAAGGCGAATGTCGCCGCGATGCGCGCTTTGATCGACGACTTGCACGAAAAGTCGGCGCTGGTGAGACGGGGCGGCTCCGAGCAATCTCGCGCCAAG
>JALRCC010000243.1 GCA_023257495.1 Rugosibacter sp.
TGTGCGTGCCAAAGCTGCGTTGATTGCACATTGCCGCCAGCAAGGCATACGCATCCTGACCACAGGCGGCGCGGGCGGGCGGCTTGATCCTACGCAAATACAAGTGGTCGATCTGTCACGCACAACGCAGGATGCGTTGGCCTCGAAGGTGCGCGCCCGACTGCGTAAGTGGTATGGCTTTTCGCGCGACCCGAAAAAGAAGTTTGGTGTGGAATGTGTTTTTTCGCCAGAACAAATTCGGCGTCCCGCAGGCACGCCTGTGCAAGATAACGCAGTCAATGAAAACATCTGCGTGACAGATACAGCAGGTGCTGACCTGGATGGTAGCGCAGGGCTCGCCTGTGCAGGCTATGGCTCCTCAGTGGCAGTGACTGCGGGGTTCGGTTTTGCAGCAGCAGCGAAGGTGTTGGCCGGTATACTATCTACCTGATGAATTCAGAGAGCCCTTCCCCTTCCCTTCCTGTGTCTGACGTTCCCCACGTCATTCTGGTCACCGGTGCCGCACGCCGTGTGGGTGCCGAGATAGCCCGCACATTGCATGCGGCAGGCGCGTGCATTGCGATTCACTATCACCACTCCCAAACGGACGCACTGGCCTTGGCGGCGTCGCTAAACGTCCTGCGGCCAGAATCAGCTGCTGTATTTGCTGCGGATCTACGCACTACGGAGGCATTACCCGAGCTGATTGCTGGAGTGGTTGCTCACTTTGGTCGCCTGGATGGTTTGGTAAACAATGCCTCGTCGTTTTATCCCACAAAAGTCGGCGCTACCGATACGGCGGCGTGGGATGATCTCATCGGCACAAACCTCAAAGCACCGCTGTTTCTCGCCCAAGCGGCAGCACCGCATCTGGCAAGGCAAGCGGGGTGTATTGTTAATCTGACGGACGTGCATGCCGAGCGCCCCCTCAAAGGCTATGCGCTGTACTGCGCAGCCAAGGCCGGTTTGCTTGGTCTGACACGGGCATTGGCGATTGATCTGGGCCCGCAAGTGCGGGTGAATGCCGTGGCGCCAGGTGCCGTCGAGTGGCCTGAAAACGCGACCGATTTTTCAGCGAATGAACGTCAGGCCATCATCGAGCATACCCTACTCAAGCGTGTGGGTTCGGCAACGGACATTGCTCGCGCAGTAAGATTTTTGATTTTCGATGCGCCCTATGTGACCGGGCAAGTTATCACGGTGGATGGTGGCAGAAGCGCCCACTTATAAAAATCCAAAGGCAAACAATGAATGCTCCTTTAACTGCACGGCAGGCAAAAAAACCGGCCTTTGAGGCCAACAAGCTGGCTAAACGACTGCATCGCAATACTGGTCAGGCCATTGCTGATTTCAACATGATCACGGCAGGTGATCGGGTAATGGTTTGCCTATCGGGCGGCAAGGATTCCTATGCCATGCTCGATATGTTGCTTCATCTGCGTGAGCATGCGCCGATTGATTTTGAAATTATTGCGGTTAATCTTGATCAGAAGCAGCCGGGTTTCCCTGCCGATGTATTGCCCCGCTATCTGACGGGCTTGGGTATTCCTTTTCATATCGAAAATGAAGATACCTATAGCATCGTCAAGCGCGTCATTCCGGAGGGTAAAACCACGTGTTCCTTGTGTTCCCGCCTGCGTCGGGGGGTGTTGTACCGCGTGGCTGACGAGTTGGGCGCAACCAAGATCGCCTTGGGCCATCATCGTGATGATATTTTGCAAACCCTGTTTTTGAATCTTTTCTTTGGTGGCAAATTAAAATCCATGCCGCCCAAGCTGGTCTCGGACGATGGCCGCCACATGGTGATACGCCCGCTGGCCTATTGCACAGAAAGCGATTTGGAAGCGTGGGCAGCGCTGCGTGAATTTCCAATTATTCCGTGTGATTTGTGTGGTTCGCAGCCCAATCTGCAACGCCAACAGGTCAAGCGCATGTTACACGATTGGGAAAAACAGTTTCCCGGGCGCATCGCAACGATTTTTCGCAGCCTGTCAAATGTCGTGCCTTCGCATTTGCTGGATGCAAAACTGTTTAATTTTTCCGATCTGGCCATTACCGGCGTGCCTGATCCTGAAGGCGATCGTGCGTTTGATGCGGCGGAGTTTGCCGCCGAATTTCCGATACATACTCCGATACATACCACGCAACCCATTAACTTCACTCTGAAAGATGAACGATGAATCCCCGCACTCTGCCTGCACGTCATGGTCTGCTTTGGCTGCTTGCGGCTTGGCGACTCTTGCGCCGTTACCCAAGGCAGATGACGAGCATTACGCTCGTGTATTTTTTGGTCGTGCTGACCGTTAATCTGATTCCATTCGTTGGCCCGTTCTTAATGCCTCTGGCATTGCCGATGTTAACTGCACTCTTGGGCAATGCGTGTCGTGCGCTGGATAACGATCAGCCATTGACGCAAGACATTTTGAGCGCGGGTTTGGAGGCACAACGCGCCAACCTGCTACGCTTGGGCGGGTTGCATTTGCTGGGCTCGGTGATTTTGCTGCTCGCAAGCCAACCGCTGATGATTGAACTTAACCCTGACCAAAGCAAAGCGGAAGAACAGCTCTCTGATTTGCTGAGTCATCTTGGTTTGTTTTTGCTGTTGGCCAGCCCCGTTGTGATGGCCTTCTGGTTTGCGCCATTGCTTGCCGCATGGAATAGGATGACGGCGCTCAAAGCCCTGTTTTTCAGTTTTTTCGCGAGCTGGCGCAATTGGCGAGCTTTTACGGTGTATGGATTGGTTGTTTTGGGTGTCGGCATTGCGCTACCCGGTGCGGTGATTGTCATCGCCAGCCTGTTCATGCCATCATTGACAGGGGTTCTGGCCGTGTTCGCACGGATGGCTTTGGTGTTGCTGTTAGGGCCGGTACTGGTTTCGAGTATTTATATTTCATACCGCGATGTTTTTAGCGAGGCCGTTGTAGCCAATGAATGATCCACGGATGCTAGCCCGGTCTGCTGCGCTAGCTACCTCAGATAAAGAAGGCGCAATCGGTGTTTTGGGCGGCACGTTTGATCCAGTGCATAGTGCACATCTGCGCCTGGCGATCGAGGCGCGCGAAGCGCTCTCACTGACACGCGTCATCTTTGTTCCGGCCGGTCAGCCACTATTGCGTGAAGCACCCCAGGCAGGCTCGCAGCAGCGGCTGGATATGGTGGCGCGTGCGCTTGCTGGCGAGCCGGGCTTTGAACTGGATGATACGGAAGTTGTCACACGCAGCCCTAGTTACACGGTCACTACACTCGAACGCTTGCGTGCGCAATACGGCGCAGAGCGGCCATTGGTTTTGCTCATGGGGGCGGATGCTTTTGCCCGGCTTCCTGAATGGCATCGCTGGCAGGCATTGTTTCAATTAGCCCATATTGGCGTGGCCACCAGGCCGGGATTCTCCGTGCCACTGTCGGCCATGGCAGATAACACAAACGACAAAAGAAACGCCAGCGACAGCGAAACAAGGCAGAAAAAACTCGGCGCTGGTGAGACGGTGGATGCGCGTCTTGTTACCGAGTTGGCCGCGCGGCTGGGCCGCCCAGCCGATATTGCCCTGGCCCCTGCTGGTCGGATTGTGCCTTTTAACATCACCCCGCTCGCCATTTCAGCGACCTTGATTCGCCAGCGACTGGCGCAGGGCCTGAGCGTGCGCCATTTGGTGCCTGACACCGTTCTCGACTATATTCAAACCCATTCTATTTACTGAACGCATTATGGACATTAAAAAACTGCAGAAAATCGTTGTCAATGCCTTGGAAGACATGAAGGCAAAGGATATTGAGGTGATCAGCACCAGCAAACTCACCTCACTGTTTGATTTCATGATTATCGCCAGCGGCGACTCTACTCGTCACGTTAAATCGCTGGCACGTAACGTGTATGACAAAGTCAAGGAAGCGGATGGCGACGTGCTCGGCATAGAAGGCGAAGAAACCGGTGAATGGGTGTTGGTTGATTTGGCGGATATCGTGGTGCATGTGATGCAGCCGGTCATTCGTTCGCACTACAATCTTGAAGAGCTGTGGCAGGCGGCACCCACTCGCCGCAAAAACCCTGCGGACGAATAAGTCCGAATCAGTCCGATCAGTTCGAATAAGCCCGTGCGTGCCACGTATGAGTTATCGCAGTCTGGCAATAAGCGAATAGCGAGCAAACCGAAGTGAAGCTGATTGTCGCTGCGATTTCTGCGCGCCCACCCGAATGGATAGTGGCTGGCTGGCAAGATTACGCCAAGCGAATGCCGCGTGAGTTATCGCTCGAGCTGCTGGAAATCAAGCCCGAATCCCGCACAACCGGCAAAAATGCCAATGCAATGATGGCTGCTGAGGCCACGCGCCTGGATGCTGCATTGCCACCAGGCTGC
>JALRCC010000258.1 GCA_023257495.1 Rugosibacter sp.
CTATGCCGAACCCTTGGGCGACTTCATGGCACGCGTACCGGGCTCGAACAAGCAGCAAAACTGGCCCTCCACTGTCGCCTACATCGCACGCTTGATCATGCACCGTTACACCATGCTCGGCATACTGGATGAAAACGGCTATCCCACGCGCGCCATGGGCATTCTTGAAACCCCCGGTGCGGCACCAGAAACCAGTGGTGGCATCAAAGTCATGCAGGGGTCTTTATGCAATGAATGCGGCAACATGACGGTTATCCGCAAAGACGGCTGCGATTTCTGCTCAGCCTGCGGTGCTGTCGGTACCTGCGGCTAACGCAATCGCATTTACAATCTTTTGCTGTTTGCAGAATAAAAAGCCTCCGGAGTGAATCACTCCGGAGGCTTTTTTTAAGCTTTACGCGCCAACAGGTTACAAGAAAGAAACGATCTTGCTTACTTGTTAATTACTTACTTTTTAACCCGTGCCGTAGGCATCACAAGCGCATCACCATCAATCACTACTTTCCCCCCGACCGTACATACTGTCGTCAATGAAACACGCCGTTTTTCTGGAATGAGTTCTTTGATCGTCACGATGGCATGAACTGTATCCCCCGGGCGGACGGGTGCTTTAAAGCGCAAGTTCTGGCTGAGATAAATCGTACCCGGTCCCGGCAGGCGACCAGCAATCGCAGCCGATATCACACTGGCTGACAGCATGCCGTGAGCAATCCGCCCCTTGAACTGCGTGCTCTGCGCAAACTCTTCATTGATATGCATGGCGTTGTTATCGCCAGAGACACTGGCAAATAACACGATGTCTGCTTCAGTGATGGTCTTTGCAAACGTGGCGGTCATTCCCACCACGAGGTCTTCAAAATCATAGCCATTCAACTCGTTCATGATTGTTATCCGCTGTGGTCAAAAAATAAGGGGTATCAAGCAGCCAGCACAGCAGACTTCGCTTGATGAAATGCTGCCAGACGCTGTGCCTGTAACACTTTGGCAGCAGCAATGCTTTTCTCTTTGACGTGTCCGTAGCCACGAATCTCATCCGGCACGCTGATCAACAAAACGGCTGCTTGATAGTTGGCAGGCGTGAGTTGCGGCATGATCTCGTCAAGCAGGTGGATATAGTCTTCAATCATCTGCTGCTCATGACGACGCTCTTCTGTCTTGCCAAAGATATCGAGTTTGCTGCCACGCAGAAACTTCATTTTGGCCAGCACCTTGAATGCCGTAAAAATCCAGGGGCCGAATGCGCGCTTTTGCAGCTCGCCGGTGATCGGATCACGTTTAGAAATTAACGGTGGAGCCAAGTGATATTGAGCCTTGTAGCCTGCCTTGAACTGCGCATCCAGTTTGGCTAAAAACGCCGGATCCGTATGCAAGCGCGCCACTTCATATTCATCCTTGTAAGCCATCAGCTTGTAGAGATAGCGCGCTGCAGCCTCACTTAATTTCGTGGCCCCGACATTCGCCATTTTCTCGGCGCTGGCGACACGGCGAATCACCTCCGTGTACCGCGTGGCATAAGCAAGATTTTGATAGGCAATAAGCTCAGGCACACGGACTTCCAGCAAGCGCTTGAGCTCACCCTGCGCCGCGACAGAATCAACCAGTGCATGAGCCGACTGGCTGAGCGCTGGAGCTACCGGCAATACGCTCACGCTAGCCGATGCGGTACGCTGGTTAACCTCGTCCTGCACAAATGCACGATCAACCACGGCCATGCGCCCCCAGCGGAAGGCCGCCAGTCCCATCTCAACACCCACCCCTGCATTCTGGATCGCCGTCTCGATGGATGTCGCCATGAGCGGTAAAGTCCCGGCCTGGAAAGCCACACCCACCATAAACAGATTGGTTGCCATGCTATCGCCAAACAATCCTTCGGCAAGCCCTTGGCCGTCAAGAAAGATATTGTCGTTCGCGCGGCTCACCCGGTTAATGCCTGCTGTTAAACCATTCAACCCGGGGAAAGCCACATGGCGATTGGTCACCATTTGCCCGGTCGGCGTCTCGGTTGTAGAAATAATGGCAATCGTGCGCTCAGGGTGGCACTTATCGAGATTCTTGGGGTCTGTCGCATTCAGAATATCGAAGCCAAGATAAAGATCTGCACACCCATCAGAAATCTTGTTTGATCCCATGAAAGGAGATGCGGTAATCTTGATATCCGAAACCACCGCCCCGCCTTTTTGTGCCAAACCGGTCTGATCCAGCCCAACGACATGCTTGCCCTCAAGCCGTGCGGCGTTGGCAATGGTGGCTGCTACAGTGACTGAACCTGTGCCGCCAATGCCCATCAAATGCACACCAAAGTCACCCGTGAATTTCAAAGCGGGTTCGGGCAAGTCACACGTCAAGGCAGGAATCACCACTTTTTTCTTTTTGCGCGGTGCCTCTGGCGCGACCGATGCATCAACCGTCGGAGTGATCGTCATAAACGAAGGGCAAAACCCTTTGACGCAGGAATAATCCTTGTTACATGAGCTTTGATGAATATGCGTCTTGCGACCGAATTCCGTGGCTACCGGCTCAATACTCATGCAGTTCGCTTTCTCGCCACAATCACCACAGCCTTCACACACCCGCTCGTTGATCATGATGGTTTGCACGGGATCTTCGGCCTTGCCTCGGCTACGCGAACGGCGCAATTCAGCCGCGCACTCCTGATCATGAATCAACATCGTGGTGCCCTTGATCTGCGCCAGCAAACGCTGCGCCTCGTCAAGCCGATCACGATGCCAGACCTCCGTCCCATTCGCCAAACCAACCCCTTGGTAAAGCTCGGGATGATCCGTCGTCACAATAATCTTCTTGACCCCATTCGCCAACGACTCGGACACAATATCAGCCACCGGATGGCTACCCATGATGGCTTGCCCGCCGGTCATTGAAGTATGACCGTTATAGAGCAATTTAAACGTGATATTGACGTCAGTTGACGCCGCATAGCGAACGGCCATGCTCCCGGAATGCGCATAAGTGCCGTCCCCCATGTTCTGGAAAATATGCTCTGTCTCGGTAAATGGCGCCATGCCTACCCATTGCGCGCCTTCAGCGCCCATGTGTGTGCCCATCACGACATTGCGGCCCATCCACATCGCCATGGTGTGACAACCAATGCCTGCCGAAACGACACTGCCTTCAGGCGCAATCGTTGAGCTGTTATGCGGGCACCCCGAGCAGAACCAGGCAGTGCGCACCGCCGTAGGCAATTTGCTGCGCGCATGTATTTCGTCCAGACGTTTAAGCCAGGCATCCGCAGACTCGATACGCGCCTTGCGCGACAAACGCTGCGTTAACGCACGCGCAATGACATCGGATTCAAATTCACCATAATGCGGTAGCAGTTCTTTTTCTTCCTCGTCGAATTTACCGACAATACGCGGCGCATTGGCACTGCCATAAAGAACATTTTTGGCAAACATT
>JALRCC010000279.1 GCA_023257495.1 Rugosibacter sp.
CCGCTTTTTGAGAGCAGCGTGGGTCCGGTGCGGGCGATAGAGCATTTTGCCAGCGAAGATTTAAAGCGCCGCGTTTTGCCTGCCGTTTGCCGGGGTGAACTGGTCGTCGCCGTGGCAATGTCCGAGCCGGATGCTGGCTCTGCCTTGACGGATCTTAAAACCACTGCCTTCGTTGAAGGCGATTCAATAGTCATCAACGGGCAAAAACGTTGGTCTAGCGGCAGCGGCCACTCGGGTGGCTATGTGGTGTATTGCCGCATGTCGGATGCCCCTGGTGCCGCTGGCATAGGCGCGGTGTATGTGGCAAAGGACACGCCGGGATTGACGTTTGGCGCGCCGGAGCAGTTGCTGGGCTTTCGTGGCGTACCAAGTGCGGACATGTTTTTCGACGCCGTGCGTGTGCCACAAGACAATGTCATCGTGCCCGACGGGGGCTTTAAAAAACTCATGGAAGCGTTTGATCTGGAGCGGTGCGGTAATGCCACCATGTGCTTGGGCATTGCGGCGGGCGCTCTGGAAGACGCCTTGCTGTATGTGCAGGAGCGCGAACAATTTGGCAAGCCAATTGTGGATTTTCAGGCGGTGCAGCTAAAGCTGGCGGACATGACCATGAAGGTAGAAGCTGCACGGCTATTGATTTATCGCGCCGCGCAAAATGCCAGCCAGGCTTTGCCTTCGATGCTGGAAAGCAGTGTAGCCAAATGTTTTGCCAACCAGATGGTGCGCGAGGTATGTGGCACGGCGCTGCAGCTTTTGGGCGCGTATGGTTATTCGACCCAGTTTCCGATGGAGCAGCGATTGCGCGATGGCTGGGGCTGGGGCATAGCGGGTGGCACGATAGATATTCAGATGATCAACATCGCCTCGGCGTTGGTGGGACGGCGTTTTAATCAGCGCGCATAATTATTTACGACGAGGATCTGGCATGAAAGAGCTGACACCATCCATCCCGGCATCGACAGGTGCCCTCAGCGGTCTCAAGGTGATCGATTTGTCGCGTGTGCTGGGCGGACCATTTTGCGGCCAAACGCTGGCAGATCATGGCGCGCAGGTAATCAAGGTTGAGCCGCCGCAAGGCGATGAAACCCGTGCCTGGGGGCCGCCATTTAACGATGCCGGTCTGGCTGCTTATTATTTGGGCGTGAATCGCAACAAGCAGGGCATGGTGGTCGACCTGTCGAGCGCCGAAGGGCGCGAGATCGTTCTGCGCTTGCTTGAAGATGCAGATGTGCTGATCGAGAATTTCAAAATCGGCACGCTCGAACGTTGGGGACTGGGCTACGAAGAGGTGCTGCGTGAGCGGTTTCCGCGCCTTATTCATTGTCGCGTCAGTGGCTTTGGTGCGGATGGTCCGCTGGGTGGTGCGCCAGGATACGATGCTGTCGCGCAAGCCATGAGCGGGTTGATGAGCATCAATGGTTCGCCAGAATCTGGTGCCACGCGCATTGGCGTGCCGATTGTCGATCTGACGACAGGCTTGTCCGCGACCATTGGTGTTTTGCTGGCCTTGGCCGAGCGCAATCGTTCGGGTGCAGGGCAGTTCGTTGATGCAACCTTGTATGACAACGCCATCGCTTTGTTGCATCCACACGCCAGCAACTGGTTCATATCCGGGAACCCGCCACGGCGTTCGGGCAATGCGCACCAGAATATTGTTCCTTACGATAAATATCCGACGCGTACCTGCGAGGTATTTCTTGGTATTGGCAACAATGGCCAGTTCCGCAAATTTTGCACTTACCTTGGCAAGCCAGATATGGCAAATGATCCCCGCTTTGCAGACAACCGCGATCGCATCGCCAACCGTACTGTGCTGCGTGAATTGCTCGAAGCAGAGTTGAGTCATGTTGATGGCCATGCGCTTTGTGAGCATCTGATTGCGGCGGGGGTTCCTGCCGGGCCTGTGCTATCCATACCTGAAGTGCTGACACATCCGCACACGCTGCACCGCGAAATGGCGATTACGACAGATACCTACAAGGGCACGGGCATTCCGATCAAACTCTCGCGCACGCCGGGAAAAATTACCCGTGGATCTCCCGTATTTGGCCAGCACACGCGCGAGGTTTTAGCGGCGCATGGGTATGCTGAAGATGAAATACAAGCGTTGCTTGATGTGGGTGTGGTAATTGCCGCACCGACGGTTTGAGTACCATCAACTTTTTTAACGAGGAAAAACCATGGATCTTGGTCTGGCAGGAAAATCAGTCGTGATTACCGGCGGTGCTTCCAACATCGGGCGCGGTATTGTGCTGGCGTATGCCCTTGAAGGCGCGAACATCACCATCGGCGATATTGATCAGCAACAAGCTGAAAAAGTCGCTGTCCTGGCGCGCGCGCAAGGTGCTAAGAGTGTGCAGGTGATTCCCACGGATGTGACGGATCTGGATCAGGTTAAAGCCATGTTTGCCGCAGCGGTCAGCAAGTTTGGGGGCGTGGATGTGCTGGTGAATAACGTCGGCTGGGATAAGCTCATGTTTTTCACGCAAACGACGCCCGAGTTGTGGGAGCGCATCATCCGCATCAACTATCTGGGTGTGCTCAACTGTACGCACACTGCGCTTGGGTTGATGATCCCTCAGCAATCCGGTGCGATTGTTTCGATCAGCTCGGATGCCAGCCGCCAGGGGGAAGTGAAAGAAGCGGTGTACGGTGGGGTTAAAGCAGCGATCAACAGCTTCATGAAAACCATCGCCAAAGAAAATGGACGCTACGGCATTCGCTGCAATGCGGTTTGCCCGGGTGTGACCATTCCAGAAGAAGCCGACGATGTGGGCAGTACCAGTATGTGGTCTGATCCTACCGGTATGTTCACCCCCGAGCAACTGGAAAAAGTCGCCAACGCCTTGCCTTTGAAAAAAGTTGGGCGGCCAAGCGATGTTGCCAATGCGGTTGTATTTTTATCGTCAAAAGCGGCTAGCCACGTGACAGGACAGGTGCTGTCCGTATCCGGTGGCTACAGCATGATTGGCTAGGCTAACTGACCGCGATAAGTGCGGTAAAAAATTGGATGCTGACTTGAGCTGCGCTAAAAAGAAAGCCGCTCAAGTCAGCATTTTTTACGGGGTGCCACCATCAAGCTTGAAAAGACTTAAAGTATTGCTGCATTGCGTCAATGTTTTTTGACACTATCTTTTTGAAAGCATTGGTGATGTGGTAGTGGTCAGTGGGTTTTCCTTCAATAATCCGTTTGTAGAAAATACCGACCTCTTCTGTCGCCTTGACGGCACCTTGTGTGACAGTTTCATTGAGCTCGACGGTATGAATAATAGCGTCATGAGCTTTGGCTTGTACTTTATCAATGGGTAACATGGCATGCTCCTTTAAGTTATGTTGCGATGCACCAATTCTCCACATACTTACCGCAAAGTCAACATTAAATTTGTTTCAAAATTGTTTCAAAATATTCCTGAAGCAGTTTTTTGCACGGGCGGTGATGGGGCGAAAAAATTTTAATAACCACGTATCAATGGATGGGAGTGAGATGGTAGTGAGCATAGGGCGTAGCCAACGTGCGGGCCTGTGTCTGTGCTCGCCGGTATATAATCCCGCCCCTGCTTCCGAGGAGCGCTGCAAGGTCGAGTGAATGTTTTATCGGCTCACCCTAGGCTCGGAACCTGTTTTCAACGGCGCTCACTTATCCTGAAAATTTTTCCGGGGTGACGAGTGAGCCAGGCAACTGCAAACCAGCATCGCTCCTACCCCGGTCATGAATTGGAGAACCACGTGACCGCTAGCCGCCACCCACAACCTGACCGCAGTAACGAATTGCGCGACCTGCTCGGCCAGCGCATCCTCATTCTCGATGGCGCCATGGGTACGATGGTGCAACAGCATGGTCTGCAGGAGGCCGATTATCGCGGTGAGCGTTTTCTTGCCCACGCGAAGGATTTGAAGGGTAACAACGACCTGCTGTGCCTGACGCGGCCCGAGGTGATCCGTGGCATTCATACCGCCTATCTTGAGGCGGGTGCGGACATTCTGGAAACCAACAGCTTTAATGCCACGCGCATCTCGCAGGCGGAATATGGCTTGGCGGATATTGCGTTCGAGCTGAACGTGGCCGCAGCGCGCCTGGCGCGTGAAGTGGCG
>JALRCC010000008.1 GCA_023257495.1 Rugosibacter sp.
CGCTAAACGGTGAGAAGTGATGCAGAGAGGAGTGCTTCATGCTAAGTAAGGCGAATAACCGGCTGATTACCGAAACGGGGCAGGGTACGCCGATGGGACGGCTGATGCGTGAATATTGGGTGCCAGTACTGCGGTCATCGCAGGTTGAGCCGGGTGGGGCACCTCATCGCATTACCATCATGGGTGACAATTATGTCGTGTTCCGTTCACCGGGTGGTGAGGTTGGGGTGATGGATGAGGCTTGTCCGCATCGGGGTGCATCGCTGGCAATGGCGCGAAATGAAGAAACCGGACTCCGTTGTATTTATCACGGCTGGAAAATAGCGCCCTCGGGAAAATTGCTGGATGCACCGACGCATGCTCCGGATACGCCATTGCACGAGATTAAAACCAGAACGCATCCGGTACATGAGGGACAGGGAATTATCTGGGCTTGGCTCGGCGCAGAAGTTGCGGGTAAGGGGAATACCGCACCGCCATTTCGCGCATTGTCATTCACTGATTTGCCAGATAGCCATGTCATTGTGGCAACAGCCGTGGTTAACTGCAATTGGCTACATCCGCTGGAAACCTTATGGGACGTGTTCCACGCGCAGATATTGCACAACCAGACCAATCGTAACTCGAGCCGTGGGAATGCCTATTTTTCTAGCTCTGGGCGGCGCACGGATAGTGGTATTGAATTTGATTATCCCGAAATGCGGGCGCATTCGACGGATTACGGTTTTGCTTATGCAAATCAGGACGCCGCCAAGACAACGCATTTTCATTTCATCATGCCGTTTATTCAGCATCATGCGATTAGTCCCGGCGTGACGGCTGATAAAGGATTGCAAATCAGTGTCCCCATTGATGATGATCATGCGGTGCTGTGGATGATTTTTTATAACCGCCATATGCCTTTGCAGGCAGATGGATTTGCCATGCAAAATTTGGCGAGCATTCCCAATCTCAATAATTTTCTGGAAGAGTTGGGTGAGCGCACAGCGGACAATCGCTGGGGGCAGGATCGTGGTGCGGTTGATCGTGGTGAAAGCTTTGCCGGATTTGGCGGCAAGAAAACCACGCTGATCAATATTTTTGCCGAAGATCTTGCCGTGATCGAAAGTCAAGGACGAGTTGATCGTTCGCGGGAATATCTTTCGCCGGTTGATCTGGCTTTGGTCAAGGGGCGCAAGACCTTGGTCGATGCAGTCAAGGCGTACGAGCGGGGTGAGGCACCACTCGGGCGTGATCGTGATTTGAGCGATATTGAGGCGGGATTTGATGTCGTGAAAGCACAGTCTTGAGCCTGGTAACGTTGACGCCATCAAAAGAACAGATCCATCCGCTCATGGTTTTAATGCAGCCTTAACAATCCGGAGGATATTTATAGTGAGCCATTCATTTCGCCTGCTGACCTATGCACGTGATCACCAACCGGTCGGCGCAGTATTCATGCACAACCAGGTGTTTGATCTGGCCGACGTGTTATCCGGCGTGTTGCCCGATGTGTCACCCAGTGTGTTACCCAAGGAACCAACCGTACTTGACGTGTTGAACGATTGGGAAAATATGAAAAAGGTGCTGGCGACGCTGGCTAAGGATATAACCCGAGTTGCCCAATTCACTAGCCGCTCACTGGATACGGTCACCTATCTGCCCCCGGTGCTTTACCCTAATGGCATTTACTGCGCTGGAGCGAATTACACAGATCATTTGGAGGAAATGGCCAAGGCGTTCAACTTACCCGCTGAGCCAGACCCCCATGAGATTGGCATGCCGCCCTGGCTGTTTATCAGAACGGCGCGCAATACCATGGTGGGACACGGGGGACAGGTCACTATCCCGGCTTATAGCAAGCAATTTGATTGGGAGCTGGAAGTTGCTGTGGTGATCGGTCGACAATGCAAAGATGTGACCGAGGCAGACGCGATGGATTATGTTGCTGGCTACACCATCATCAATGATTTGTCGGCACGTGATTTCATGAAACGGCCCAAAGCTACTCCCGGCTCGGCGATGGAATATGACTGGATCAGCCAGAAGAATTTTGACGGCGCATGCCCTACAGGTCCGTGGATCGTGCCGCGTGATGATATTGAGAATCCGATGGATCTGGATTTGAAACTCTGGGTCAATGACAGACTGATGCAAGACTCCAACACGAGCAAAATGATTTTTAACTATGCCGAGTTGGTGTCATTTTTGTCGCAACGTTTCACGCTTTATCCTGGCGACATCGTGGCAACGGGAACACCCGCCGGTGTTGGCATGCCACGCGGGATTTTTCTGCAGCGTGGTGATACGGTACGCATCACGGTTGAAAAGATTGGCGAGCTCACGACGACACTTGCTTGATGTGCTACAGATACCATGCACGCCGCAATGCGAAATGCATGGTTCGGGGTGCACAAATCACGGATCAACACTCAGATCAACACTCAGGCATCAACACTCAGGCCGACAGGTTTCATCTTGAATGGAATCTCCTGTCCGCGACGCGCCCGATGACCGTGAAAAGGCGCTTGCATCATCGGTTCGAGAACACCTTCAACCGATTTTCCGGCCCGGCCAATACCCTGTATGCGTAAACGATGGTTGCTTACCAGTGCAATAGCGGAAAGGTTTTCTTTGGAGGTGAGGCTAATCAGCATCAAGCCACGACCGCGCGCCATTTCTTTAAGCTCGGTGAGTGCAAACATCAGCAATCTGCCAGTATCAGAGAGCGCGGCGACCCTCTGATGCGCTGTGTCCGCCGTGTCATCAGCGCCGACTTTTACAGGCATCAAAGGTCGCTCGTCTTTTTCCAGCGTCAAGAAAACCTTGCCTGCTTTATTGCGTGAGATCATGTCTGCAACGCGTGCAATAAAGCCATATGCGCCTGAGCTGGCGACCAAATATTTATCCTCTGGCGGGGCGCTGATCACTTGGGCGAGTTTTCCTCCCTCCTGAAAATCGAGCAGCGTATTCAGCGGTGCGCCATCACCGCGACCACTGGGTAGATCGGCAACGCGCAAGCTGTAGCTGCGGCCATTGCTGTCAATGATGATTAGCGGCCACACGGTACGTGACGCGGCAATCCAGCCTGCGGCATCACCGGATTTATAGGTGAGCGTCGAAGGATCAATGTCATGCCCTTGGCGCACGCGTACCCAGCCGTTTTTCGAGATGATGACGGTTACCGGCTCATCCGGTGCCGCTACTTCTCGATAGCGATTCGTGGTGGCTTCCGGTTGTATGAAGGTGCGACGATCGTCACCAAAGCGCTTGGCATCGTCGTTGATTTCTTTCAGAATCAGGCGCGTCATTTCCGCGCGTGATTCGAGCAGCGTGATGAGCTGCCCATGTTCTTCTTGCAACTCGCCGAGTTCTTTCTCGATGCGTATGCCTTCCAGTCTTGCTAACTGGCGCAGACGAATTTCGAGAATGTCTTCAGCCTGGGTTTCAGTCAGATCAAAGTCTGCAATCAGATCTGCCTTGGGGTTGTCTGCCTCGCGGATGCAGCGGATGACTTCATCAATTCTTAAAAAGACCAGCATGCGGCCTTCCAGAATATGAATTCGGCGTTCAACCTCGGCCAGGCGATGACGGGTACGCCGCTCTACGGTGGCAAACCGATAGGCGATCCACTCCTGCAATATTTGCAGCAGACTTTTTTGGCGCGGGCGGCCACCATTTTCGCCATACAACCCCATCATGGTGAGGTTGATGGGAACATTGGCTTCCAGGCTGGTGTGGGCTAGCAGTACGCCCATGAATTCTTCCTGCGTGAGGCGCGAGCTTTTAGGATCCAGCATGATGCGCACCGCTTGCTGGTCGCTCGATTCATCGCGTACGTTGTCCAGCACGCCGAGCACCAGGGCTTTCAGATTTTTTTGTTCCTGGCTGATTTCCTTTTTACCCACACGAGGTTGCGGGTTGGTCAAGCCCTCAATTTCTGACAGGATTTGAGCGACCGAAATACCATGTGGTAATTCGTCAATTACCAAGCGCCATTGTCCACGGGCGAGTTCTTCCACATGCCAGCGCGCGCGCATGCGCACACTGCCACGGCCAGTGGCATACATCTCCCGAATATCCGCCACTGGCGAGATCAGCTGTCCGCCACCAGGAAAGTCCGGCCCTGGCAAGACGGCGAGCACATCGTCCAGCGTGGCATGGGGCTTTTTAATCAGCAGGCGCGCAGCCTCAGCCACTTCGCGCAGATTGTGTGGCGGAATTTCCGTCGCCATGCCAACGGCGATGCCGGAGGCACCATTGAGCAGTACGAAGGGCAGGCGGGCAGGCAAAAGCTGCGGCTCCGTGGCCGAGCCATCGTAATTGGGCAAAAAATCCACCGTGCCACGATCAATTTCAGCGAGCAGCAATTCGGCAATGGGCATCAGTCGGCATTCGGTGTAACGCATCGCCGCCGCGCCATCGCCATCGCGTGAGCCGAAGTTGCCCTGGCCATCAATGAGCGGATAGCGCAGCGTGAAATCCTGCGCTACACGCACCATCGCATCGTAAATGCTGGTGTCGCCATGCGGATGATATTTGCCGATCACATCGCCCACGACGCGCGCGCTCTTCACATGCTTGGCGCTGGCGATCAGACGCATTTCATTCATGGCATGCAGGATGCGGCGCTGCACGGGTTTTAAGCCATCCTCTACTTGCGGCAGAGCACGCCCACGCACCACGCTCATGGCATAGGCGAGGTAGGCACGTTCGGCGTAGGCGTCTAGTGCAAGCGAATTACCATCGTCAAATTCATCAGAAAACGCCTTGAGCCCGTCTTTGGGAGGTGCTGGCGGCGACCCGGAGGCGACGGGCGGGGGGAGATTTTCGTTGGGCAGGTGCTCGAACAGGTCGGGAGTTTCATTGCTCATGCGAATTGTTTACTGATGCTTAAATTAAGTTGGGTGCTGATAAAAATAATTACGCGGGGATGGATCGTACGATACTCAGTTGAAAACGATGCGGCTGACAATTTGTTACAAAGTGGCTGACGATTTCATTGCATGTTTTGATGGCATTCTACTGGTAACCACTAAAATCCCTGCTGCGTTATTTTTGACAGAATTTACCAATGACTTCACGTCTCCGTCTCTGGTTACGCTCTTTGGGTCCTGGTTTGATTACAGGTGCCGCTGACGATGATCCCAGTGGCATCGCCACATATTCGCAAGCTGGCGCGCAATATGGGTTTGGCATGCTATGGACGTTGCCATTTACCTATCCGTTGATGGTCAGCATTCAAATGGTCAGCGCGCGCATTGGCCGCGTTACCGGGCGTGGCTTGGCGGCGAACCTGCGGCTCAATTATCCTCAATGGGTTGCGATGCCACTGGTGTTGCTGCTGTTGATGGCAAACACCATCAACATCGCTGCCGACATCGCTGCGATGGCGGATGCCGTGCGTTTGGTAGTGGGTGGCCCCAGGCATGTGTACGCGGTGGCGTTTGGCATGTTGTGTCTGTTGCTGCAAATATTCATTCCTTACGAACGTTACGTGCGGGTGCTCAAGTGGCTGACGCTCTCGCTGTTCGCCTATGTTGGTACCTTGTTTTTTGTGCATGTGCCATGGACTACCGTGGTGCTCGATACGTTGTGGCCGAAAATCGAGCATACGAACGACTATCTGGGGCTGGTGGTGAGTATTTTTGGCACGACGATCAGCCCTTACATGTTTTTCTGGCAGGCTGGCCAGGAAGTGGAAGAGATGGGACGGCGGCCCAGACTAATCGCGCTGATGCGACGCCCTGCAGAAGCGGCACATCATCTGGCACGTATCCGGCTAGATACGCTCTTGGGTATGGGTTTTTCGCAAGCAGTGGCATTTTTCATCATGCTTACAACAGCAGTGACGCTACATGTGCATGGCATAACCGATATTCAAACTTCGGCGCAAGCTGCAGCTGCGTTGCGGCCAATTGCCGGTGATTACGCCTTTGCACTGTTTTCCGCCGGTATTGTTGGCACGGGCTTGTTAGCTGTACCAGTGTTGGCAGGGTCAGCAGCCTATGCAGTGGCAGATTTTTTCCGCTGGCGCACGGGGCTGGGTCTCAAGCCTGCGGCGGCCAAGGGTTTTTATTCCATCATTGCGATCTCGACGTTGCTCGGCGTATTGCTTGACTTCAGCAATATTGACCCAATGAAGGCCCTGTTGTGGAGCGCGATGATCAATGGCGTTGTTGCAGTACCGCTGATGACCGTGATGATGCATATGTCCGGCCGCGAGAAAATGATGGGGCGCTTTGTCGGTTCACCACGGCTACGCTGGATGGGCTGGTTGGCAACAGCCGTCATGGCAATGGCGACGGTAGTTTTCGGTATAACCAACTGGTATCACTGATGTCTGATTTTTCAGGGCAAGTTTATTCGTAGCGCAAAGCGTCAATCGGCAGGAGTCGCGAGGCTTTGCGCGCCGGATCGTAGCCGAAGAAAATGCCGATGACCGCAGCGAAACCCGCAGCCAGAATGATGGCAGTGACCGACAGGGCTGTGGGCCAACCAGCCAGTTTGGCAATCAAGAGCGCAGCGCTGATGCCAAGCACAATGCCGATGAGGCCGCCAATCACCGATAGTGTGACGGCTTCAACCAGAAATTGCGTGAGAATGTCGCGGCCACGTGCGCCGACGGCCATGCGCAAACCGATTTCGCGCGTGCGCTCAGTGACTGAAACCAGCATAATGTTCATGATGCCAATGCCGCCCACCAGCAGAGAAACTGACGCCACGGCAGCCAGCAGTAGCGCCATGACTTTGGACGAGGCTTCCTGTGTTTGCAGAATTTCCGACAGGTTACGCACATAAAAATCGTCATCCTGGCCTGGTTGCAGGCGGTGGCGCTGGCGCAGCAATTCCTTCAAGCGTGCTTCGGCCTGCGTCATGTCTGCGCCGTCTTTGACCTTGACCATGATCGAGCTGACGCTGCGCGATTTGGCTTGCGTTACTCCGATCACGCGTGTTCTGGCCGTGTTGATGGGCATCAGCAAGGTGTCGTCCTGATCCTGCCCGCTCATGCTCTGACCTTTGCGCTGCAATACGCCGATCACCGTGAGTGGCACCTTGCGCACGCGAATGACCTGATCGAGCGGGCTGGCAGCACCGAACAGATTTTCGGCCACCGTTTGCCCGATGAGAACTACCTTGCCGCTGCCATTCATTTCTGCGGTTTCAAAATTTCGCCCTTCGGCAATGGGCCATTCGCGTACTTCAAGATATTCCGGCGTGATGCCATAAAACGTGGTCGACCAGTTGGCATTACCGGCGATTACCTGGCCTGAAGCACGCAATGTGGGCGCGGCAGCTTGAATGTCGTCGATTT
>JALRCC010000011.1 GCA_023257495.1 Rugosibacter sp.
GCTGGATTTTGTGCTCTGGAAACAAGCCAAGGTAGACGAGCCGATCGAAGCTCAATGGGAATCTCCCTGGGGCACTGGCCGACCCGGATGGCATATTGAGTGCTCGGCCATGGCTGCTGAATTGCTCGGAACACATTTTGATATTCATGGTGGTGGCCAGGATTTGCAATTTCCGCATCACGAAAATGAAATTGCGCAATCTGAAGGTGCTTGTGCAGATCAATCCCATAGGCATTTTGTGAATTACTGGCTGCACAACGGCTTTGTCAGGGTAGATGACGCGAAAATGTCCAAGTCGTTGGGCAATTTTTTCACCATACGCGACGTCTTGAAAAAGTATGACGCCGAAGTGGTGCGATTTTTTATTCTGCGCGCCCACTACCGCAGCCCGCTCAATTATTCTGACGCGCATCTGGATGATGCGCGCCAGTCGCTCACGCGGCTTTACACGGCATTGAAGGGGCAATCGGGCAGCGCAACAGTGGATTGGAACGAAGCTCATGCGCAACGTTTCAAGGCGGCGCTGGACGACGACTTCGGTACCCCCGAAGCCATGGCTGTTTTATTTGATCTCGCCACGCTCATCAATCGGGGCGAGACGGCCTTAGCCGGTCAGCTTCGCGCACTGGGTGGCGTGCTGGGGCTTTTGCAGCGCGACGCCCAGGTCTTTTTGCAGGCAGCGCCATCTGATGGGCTGAGTAACGAGATGATCGAGGAAAAAGTCGGCGCTCGTACCACGGCGAAAAAAGCCAAGAATTTTGCCGAATCCGATCGCTTGCGTGATGAACTCAAAGCCGCTGGCATTGTGCTGGAAGATGGCCCACAGGGAACAACCTGGCGGCGCGCATAAGGAGGAAGCGGAAAGGGTAGTTAAGGTAGTGCTGTTTGTAGTGGCTTTTATAAATTAAAAAATAAAATGAGGAGCATGAAACCATAATGAAAATACTACCCCGCTGTTTTGTTCCAGCGATTGTTACTGGCTGGTTGGGTTTTGCTAGTGCAGCTTACGCTGCGACCGAGGCTGATGTACTGAAAAGCTTTTCGCCTTACAGCACGGGCATGCCTTCATTTCCGGGGCTCACTTCCGGCATGAAAATTGGCAAGGACAACGTGGATCGCTTCAAGGAGGCTCTTGATGCGGGCACGTTCATGATGGTGAAAAATGGCTGGTTCGACATCAAAACAGCGCCTACGATGTCGTTTGATGTGGTGCCCAAATATATTGAAGCCAGTCGTCTCAATTTAAACAAGACGCGGCTGGGCGACAAGCCAGGCGAGCTCGTTGGCTATGTCGGTGGCCGCCCATTTCTTGAGGAGCCACAAGAGAGCGATCCGCGTGCGGGCGAAAAAATCGCGTGGAATTTTCGCTATGGCGCTGGTGAGACATTCACTATTCGCCCGGTGCAATGGAAATATCGTAATTTACTGTCGGGCAAAGTTGAGCGTTCGCTGCTGGTCAATGTGCATGCGCTCAAATTCAAGTATCGAGTAGAAACACCGCCAACGCCGGAGATTCAGCCTAACCCGTCAAATCTGCTCAATGCCACGTATTTAATGGTGAACGAGCCGATGGACTTGAAAAATACCCAGCTCTTGATTCAGCGGTATGACAATGATTTGAAGCTGGATGACGCGTACATGTATTTTGGCTTTCAACGTCGTGTTCGACGCTTATCAACCGGACAGACGACAGATGCTTTTTTGGGGTCTGACACCATGATCGAAGATTTTGGTGGCTATAACGCCCGTGTGTCAGAAACCCAATGGACGTTTAATGGCACACGCAACATGCTGTTGCCTTTTTATAACCATAATGAGCAAAATTTAACAGACGAATACAAAGACCCGACAGGTTTTCGCTATGTTGCTTTTAGCGGGCAGGGCGGTTGTTTCCCCGATGTGCGTTGGCAGCTGCGCAAGGTGTATGTTGTGACTGGCGTGCCGCTCCTTGCCAGCCATCCGGTGAGCCGTCGCGTGTTTTTGTTTGATGCGCAAACCAACACCATTGCCGTTTCACTGATCTACGATCGCAAAGGCGAGTTATGGAAGGTTGGTCTCCTGGGTAAAACACATCCGGATTATCAAATGGCCAGTAACAAGGGAGTCGGTGTGCCGATTGACGATTCTGGCACCATGATCGATGTGCAAGCCAAGCGCTGCTCAACGGGGCAATTCAAAAGTTTTATTGATCCTAAGCTTAATCCGCCAAATTTCTTTCAGGTACAGCAGTTACGCTCGGGAGACTGAACCGGCGGTGTGCACAATCCATAGGAGAACATGATGTCGAAATGCACTACCAAAAAGCTGACTTACATCGGATGTGCACTGGCTATGATCTGGGTGCTGCCCACCTGGGCCTTGCCGCAGGATGAAGCCGTGAGCACGGTAGCTGATCAAAGTAGTATCGCCGTGACGATTTATAACGACAATCTGGCTCTGGTAAAGGATGCACGGCGGGTAAGGCTCGTGCATGATGTCAATCAATTGGCGTGGCGGGAGGTTTCTGCCCAGATGCGACCGGAAACTGCACAACTGCGCAATCTCACACAGCCTGCCGGGTTCCGTCTGCTTGAGCAAAACTTCAATTTTGATCTGCTGACGCCGCAAAAAATGCTGGAAAAATATGTTGGTCGCGAGGTGATGGTGTTGAAAACCCATCCAGCTACGGGTGCTGAAACTCGTGAAGCGGCAACGGTGTTATCCACGCAGAATGGTGTCGTACTGAAATTTGCTGATCGTATTGAAACGGGTGTTCCCGGCAGGCTGGCCTTTTCCGGTGTGCCTGATACATTGCGTGACAAGCCCACATTGGTAATCTCGTTGCTTAGTTCCGCGCAGGGCCAGCAAAATCTTGAGTTATCTTATTTGACGGCAGGCTTATCCTGGCGTGCGGATTACGTTGCCGAGCTTAACGCGGATGACAGTTTGCTGGATTTGAATGGCTGGGTCACTTTAATCAATCAAAGTGGTGCCGCTTACCCACAAGCGAAGTTGCAGCTAGTCGCGGGTGATCTGAATCGCGTGCAGGAAAACCAGCCTAACCCGCGTGCCATGATGGCCATGGCAGCCAAAGTAGCAGATGCCGCAGAGATGCAGCAAGAGTCTTTGTTTGAATATCATCTCTACACATTGCAACGGCCCACAAACCTGGCGGAGAATCAAACCAAGCAAGTTGCCCTGATGGCCGCCACGCAGGTGCCTGCCAAGAAAACCTATTTGTTGGAGGGGGCACCACATTATTATTTTGATGCCGCTGGCGAGAGTGGTGATTTGGGCCAAAAGTTGAAAGTGGCTGTGATGATCGATTTTCAAAACAAGGGTAATGACTTGGGCATTCCGTTACCCAAGGGCGTCATTCGGGTCTATAAAAAAGACAGTCAGGGCAACGCGCAATTTGTGGGCGAAGATCGCTTGGATCACACCCCCAAAAATGAAACAGTCCGCCTGAAATTAGGTAACGCATTTGACGTAACTGCTGATAAAAAACAGACAGCATTTCAACGCTTGGCGAATAGCGGCCGCTATACCATCAACACAGAATCAGCCTATGAGATCGTGTTGAGTAACGCCAAGCCAGAGGCTGTTGTTGTCAGCGTGCGTGAGCCGATGCCGGGTGATTGGACCATCGTGAGTGAGTCTCAGCCACACACCAAGCGAGCAGCAGGCATTGCTGAATGGCAGGTGCGCGTGCCAGCCGAAGGCAAGGCGACCTTGACGTACCGGGCGCGGATCAAACAATAAATAGTGATGATGATTGGTTTGTCATCAAAGAACCTGTAAAAAAGCCACGACAGTTTTCTGTCGTGGCCTTTTGGCAAAACAGGAGGCAGTTTTTACAGCGCAGCAATTACTTTGCCACTGCGCCGAAGACTTTCTTTAATAAATCACTGCCTGCTTGCAACGGGTTGGCGCGTATTGTGCGCTCTTGCTCACCCACTACCTTATAGAGACGATCAAGCGATTGCTTGGTGACGTAATCTTCTACCGTAGCCTGGCCTTTTTTACTGACGCCAAATTTGGTGGCCATACCGGCGTAGCTGTTGTACTGCTGAGCCAACCCTGATTTATCGGTAGTTGATTTAACAATCGGCAAAAAGCGTTTGGTCAGCGAGGCTTCGGTTTTTCTGCGGAAAAAATCAGTGGCGGAAGTCTCACCCCCGGTCAAAATTCCTTTGGCGTCTTCGAGCGTCATGCTTTTGACTGCGCCTACCAGCAGGGTTTTTGCCTCAGGCACTGCCGCTTCAGCTGCGCGATTCATCGCTAAAACCAGATCATCTGCCTGTTGCCCCATGCCCACGGCACGCATCATTTTTTCGCCTTTTTGCAGCACCGGTGGCAAAGGAATCTTCATTGCCGCATTGCCAAAAAAACCATCTTTCTGACCCAATTGTGCAACCGCTATTTCAGCACCTCGGCTAAGCGCTTCTTTTAATCCGGCATTCATTTCGGATGACGTCAGGCTGCCCACGCCAGCACCGTTTGACGCTGCACCACCGATAGCAATCGCAGGCGATTCCGTTGCGGCAGAGGTGCCCTTGTTTTTTTCCAGCACGCTCTTGAGTGCGTCACCGTAATCAAAAGCCTGGGCAGACCAGCCTAAGCACAATGCACCTAACCCGATTAAACATCTTGAGAAAACTGGTTTCATGGGCAGCTCCTGAATAAAGTGAAAAGCCTAACGACAAAAGTCGGCGCTGGTGACACGCCGCGACGCGTTGAATCTGACCCTAGAGAATGAAAAGTCGTTGCGGAAATGCAGACAGAACCCTAATGCTGACTACTACTGCCGCTGGTGCTTTTCTTCGAGCTTCGTAATT
>JALRCC010000051.1 GCA_023257495.1 Rugosibacter sp.
GCTTGTCTTTGTACATCAAAAAAAATGCCGCTCTTGAGCGGCATTTTTTTAATTCTTAGCACCGAGTTCTAACGCTTCTTGTCGGCTGATTTCTAGCTGCTTGGCATTGCTTTCATGCATGGGCCAGCCACCCATGTGAGACACACACAGCGCATGCATGCCTTGAACCCAAGTCTGACTGTCGTTCAAGCATGGGATGTAATGAAACACTTCGCCGCCCGCATGCAAATAGGCTTCTTGGGCTTCTTGTGAAATCTCTTCCAAAGTTTCGAGGCAGTCGCTGGTAAAGCCAGGGCAAATCAAATCAACGCGTTTGACACCTTGTTGGGCCAGTGCAATGAGAGTGGGTTCGGTGTAGGGCTCCAACCACTTGGCTTTGCCAAAGCGTGATTGAAAAGTGATGAGATAGTCGTCAGAAGTCAGCCCAAGCGATTCTGCCAGCAGACGCCCGGTTTTTTGGCACAAGCAAAAGTAGGGATCTCCCAATAAAAGTGAGCGTTGGGGTAGGCCGTGAAAGCTGATCACCAGGCGCTCCCCGCGCCCGTGCATCATCCAGTGCTCGCGTACACTCGCCGCGAGTGCCGCAATGTACCCGGGGTGAGCGGGGTATTGCTTGATGATGCGTAGTTCCGGCGGGTTGCGGGTTTGCTTTACCCAGTGCATCACAGCATCCATCATGCTGGCCGTAGTGCTGGCCGCATATTGTGGGTAAAGCGGGAAAATGAGCACGCGCTCAACACCTTTTTGCTTGAGTTGATCCAGCGCATGGCTGATCGAAGGGTTGCCATAACGCATCGCCCAATCGATTTTGATATCCGTATGCCCTTGCTGACCCAGCAGCCCTTTGAGCAGCTTGGCTTGTCGCTCGGTGTGTACGCGGAGCGGCGAGCCTTCTTCAAGCCATATTTTTGCGTATTTTTCGGCAGACCTTGCCGGTCGTAACGGCAGGATGATGCCGTGCAGAATCAACCACCAAAGGGCGCGAGGGATTTCAACGACGCGTGGATCCCACAAGAATTCTTTGAGATAACGGCGCAAAGCCGACGCAGTTGGTGCATCGGGCGTGCCCAGATTGACCAGAAGAATGGCGGTGTAGCGAGCGTTGCCATGGCGGTGTGCAGGTTCAGCAGCGTAGCGGGACATGGCAGGATAGACGGGTTGTCAGTAGTCAGTGTTTAGTGCGTGGAAAGCGCAGAGGAAAGTAGTTTGGCCGTGATATCAACAATAGGAATGACTCGCTCATAGGCCATGCGCGTAGGGCCTATGACGCCAATCGAGCCGACAACTTGCCCATCTACCTCATAGGGGGCGGCCACCACACTGCATTCGTCGAGCGGCGCAATGCCTGATTCATTTCCAATGAAGACTTGCACACCCTGGGCATCGGCAGACAGGGCAAGCAATTGCGCCAAGTGTGTTTTTTGTTCGAATAAATCAAACAATCGGCGGATGCGTGTCATGTTGGAGGCTAAATCTTCGACGCCGAGCAGGTTTCTTTCACCGCTGATGACATAGTGATCAGCGGTGTCCGCCATCGCCTGGTTTCCCGCATCAAGGGCTGCTGTCATGAGATCGAACATATCCGAACGCAACTGGCGAAGCTCTTCGACTACGCGCGAGCGGATTTGGTTGAGCTCCAGACCAACGCAATTCTGGTTAAGGTAGTTGGCCGCAAAAACAAGCTCGGAAGGCGTATGGTTGCGTTGCGTGAACAAGATGCGGTTCTGTACGTCACCGTTCTCTGTCACGATGATGAGCAAGATCCGTTTCTCTGAAAGGCCGAGAAATTCGATTTGACGGATGCACGGTTGCTGGCGACGTGGCGCAACGACTACTCCGGCGAAAGAGGTTAATTGCGAGAGCAGGTTTGACGCTTGACTGATCACTCGCTGCGGTTGATCCGGCTGCATGGCACCTTGAATCTCGGATAAATCGGTGTCGGTGAGGGGGCGCACCGCCAGGAGAGAATCAATAAATAGCCGATAGCCCAAGGGCGTAGGAATCCGGCCAGCCGAAGTGTGGGGGCTGATGATAAAACCTTTTTCCTCCAGGTCCGACATGACATTGCGGATAGTGGCAGGCGATAGCTCAAGGTTGGATCGTTGCGCCAAAGTACGCGAGCCAACGGGTTGGCCATCGGCAATATAGTTTTCGATCAGCGTTTTGAGTAGTGATTTGGATCGGCTATCCAGCATGCTGGTAATTCTAGTCAATATTCAGAAGCGGTGCACTCTTTCCGTGCTTGTGCTTGTTTCTGAGGGCTTTGTTTGCTACAATTAAGGGCTGACCTTGCTCCACCCGTTACGCATGCGGGGGGGCTTTACTTAACCACAAGGAGATTGCATGCGACATTACGAAATTGTTTTTATTGTTCATCCAGACCAGTCCGAGCAAGTGCCGGCTATGGTTGAGCGCTACAAAGCGCTCGTTACTACCCGCTCCGGCATCATTCATCGTCTGGAAGACTGGGGCCGTCGGCAAATGGCTTACCCCATCCAGAAGGTTCATAAAGCACATTATGTGCTGATGAACATTGAATGTGATGGTGAAACCTTGGCTGAACTGGAAAGCTCATTCAAGTTTAATGATGCCGTCCTGCGTCATCTAACGATCAAAACGCGTAAAGCGGTAACAACTCCTTCGCCTATGATGAAAGAAGAGAAATCTCGTTCATTTAATCCGGGTGATGCAGTTGGTGCTTCCGATCTCGCTACAGAAGAAGCAACAGAGGCACCTGCCGCCACTTGATCGCCTTTGACGGTGATCGGATTTCTGCATTGTCCATCAATCTGACACAGTTATCGGGTCGTCTGCAGGAACGCGGTGCTTTACGCCACACCCCTGCGGGTATTCCGGTACTTGAATTTAGCCTGACGCACGAATCGATTCAAATGGAATCAGAAGTTGAGCGTACGGTGCACTGCGAGATGGATTGTTTAGCAGTCGGGAATCAAGCGCAATTACTGGCAGCGGTCAAACCGGGCGATGAGTTGAAGGTTAGTGGATTTTTAGCAGCGCGTAGTCTTAAACGACGCATGCCGATACTGCATGTAAATACAATTGAATTCGTGGAAGGAAATAAAAATGGCATTTAAACCGAAAGGTAAGCTGGGCGCTAAGGATGGCAAAGGCGCAAAAGGCCGGAGCATGTTCAAACGTCGCAAGTTCTGCCGCTTCACGGTAGAAAAAATTGAGGAAGTTGACTACAAAGATGTTGAAATCCTCAAGGATTTTATTGCTGAAAACGCACGCATCATGCCGGCCCGTATTACCGGTACCAAAACTGGCTATCAGCGTCAGCTATCAACCGCTATCAAGCGCGCGCGCTTTTTGGCCTTGATGCCTTTCACTGATCTGCATCAATAAACGAGGAGAAGACCATGCAAATTATTTTGATGGAAAAAGTGGTGAACCTCGGTAATCTGGGCGATGAGGTTAAAGTCAAAGATGGTTACGCACGTAACTATTTAATCCCGCAAGGCAAAGCCAAGCGTGCAACGGAAGCGAACCGTAAAGTGTTCGAAGCCAAGCGTGCTGAGCTAGAAGCCGCCCAGCAAGCTCGGTTGGCTCAAGCGCAGGAACAAGCGACGAAACTCGACGGCCTGATGTTGCAAATCACCCGCAAAACCGGGATGGATGGCCGTTTGTTTGGCTCAGTCACTAACATCGATATTGCTGAAGCGTTGCTGGCTCAAGGGCTGACGGTTGAGCGTTCATCCATTCGCCTGCCCCAAGGGCCGCTCAAGGCAATTGGTGATTCGCCCATTGAAATTGCGTTGCATACCGATGTCATTGCAACCATTACCGTATCTGTGCTCGGCGAACACTAAGAGCTGAACCGGGGGAGGCTAATCGGCTGAACCCTGCCAATTCTGGCTGAGCTTTACCAATCAAAAACGAGCTGTCCCCACTTTCTGGGGCGGCTCGTTTTTTTATTGCAGTGCGTTTGGCTTGCGCACATGATTTACACACCTTGCCCCCACGATTTCCACAACTTATCCACTTATCAGGCAGCGTTGTGCAGAGTAGACTCGTCGCTTCTTTGCGGAGATATCCATGGCCACTGTTCGTTCATTCAATTCCTCGCCTACAACCGATCCTCAGGTAGCTGCACTCAAATTGCCGCCGCACTCTATTGAGGCCGAGCAATCATTGATTGGGGGAATATTGATCAACAATCCGGCATGGGATCGCATTGCCGATGTGGTAAGTGAAACCGATTTTTACCGCGATGATCACCGACGAATTTTTCGCCATATCGGCAAGCTGATTCAACGCGGCCGTCCGGCTGATGTGGTCACGGTGTATGAGTCGATTGAACAATCGAATGAGGTTGATCAGACCGGCGGTCTGGCCTACCTTGCCGAAATCGCGAATGCCACGCCGTCAGCCGCCAATGTGCGTCGCTATGCTGAGATCGTACGCGAGCGGGCTATTTTGCGGCAGCTGGTTACCGTGGGCGATGAAATTGCAGGTCAAGCATTGAATCCTGCCGGTCGCGATGTCAAACAGCTGCTGGATGATGCGGAGCGGAAGATTCTGGAAATTGCCGAAACCGGTAATCGCGACAGCGGTGGGTTCGTACAGATTCAACCCTTGCTGGGCGAGGTGGTTGAGAAAATGGAAGCACTGCTGGCACGCGACTCTCAATCAGATATCACCGGCGTGCCAACGGGTTTTATTGATCTTGACCGCATGACATCCGGATTGCAGCCGGGCGATATGATTGTTGTCGCAGGGCGCCCTTCCATGGGTAAAACGGCTTTTGCACTCAATATTGCCGAACACGTCGGTGTTGAATTGCGCCAGCCGGTAGCGATTTTCAGCCTGGAAATGTCCGGCCCGCAGCTCGCCACGCGCTTTCTTTCTTCCGTTGGGCGCATTGATCAGGGCAAGCTGCGCACAGGCCGCCTGACCGATGACGAATGGGATCGCATGACGGTAGCCTTAGGCAAGCTGCACGAGGCACCAATTCATATTGATGAAACCGGCGCGATTAATTCCACAGATCTGCGTGCCCGTGCGCGGCGCTTGCATCGTCAATTCGGCAAGCTGGGCTTGATTGTCATCGACTACCTGCAACTCATGAGCTCGAACGGTTACGGCGAAAATCGCGCCACGGAAATTTCTGAAATTTCACGTTCCATCAAAGCCCTGGCCAAAGAACTGCAAGTGCCTATCATCGCGCTCTCGCAGTTATCCCGCAAAGTCGAGGAGCGTACCGACAAGCGGCCCTTGATGAGCGATTTGCGTGAATCCGGCGCTATTGAGCAAGATGCCGACATCATCATGATGATGTACCGCGAAGAGTATTACAAACCGGACACACAGGATAAAGGCACGGCGGAAGTGATTATCGGCAAGCATCGTAACGGCCCCGTGGGTACGGCGCGCATGACCTTTATTGGCGAATACACGCGCTTTGAAAATTTTGCGGGCGGATCGTCGCGATAAATTGGCAGGCCTCAAAGTGGGAGGTTTTAAAGCGGCAGGCCGTAAAGTCGGCGCTGGTGAGACGGTGCCAGGTGCGAAGCGGCATGTGCGCCATCGATTTTTTCAAACTCGAGCATGGACGCTCAGCGTTTTAAGGCGCATAGGGTACAACCGGGGTTTTGAATGGCAAGTGACTGGCTGTCTCTGCTGTGTAATTGGTCATGACTTCCGTTTCGCGGGCAATGAAGTCTGCCACTGCGCGCCGCATGCCGGGGTCGGCAATCCAATAGCCTGACCAGGTCGGCACAGGTTCAAAGCCGCGCGCCAGCTTGTGTTCGCCTTGTGCACCGGGTTCAAACCGGTGCAGGCCGTGTTCAATGCAGTAATCAATCCCTTGGTAATAACACAGCTCGAAATGCAGCCCGGGCACATCCACTTCTGTTCCCCAGTGTCGCCCGTAAAGTGTGGTGGCATCGCGATAGCAAATGGCCGAGGCGACGGGTTGTTCATCCTGATAGGCGATAAATACCAGCAGTTGGCGGTCGAGTGCTGCGCTCGCTTGGGTGAAAAATTCCAGCGGAAAAGCCGGATGATTCCCATAGCGGGCAAAGGTGTCGCGGTATTGGCGATGAATCACGCGCCATAGCGCCATATCAATGTCATTGCCATGCAACACCTCTATCCGCAGGCCGGATTCATGCACGGCGCGACGTTCGCGTTTGAGTTTTTTGCGTTTGTCTGCGGTAAAGCCCGCCAGAAAGTCATCAAAATCCGCGTAATTTTTGTTGATCCAGTGAAATTGCACGCCACGGCGGATCAATAGGCCAGCGGCCGCTAACGCCTCACGGTCGGCGTTGTCAACGAACAAACATTGCCAGGAAGAAACCTCTTGCGTGCGGGCGACATGAATAGCCCCTTCGATCAATGCCTGCACAACAGGCGATCGGGCGATGCCTTGTCGGACCAGCAGGCGCGGGCCGGGGGATGGGGTAAAGGGCACGCCGCTGACAAGCTTGGGATAGTAGGCCAGCCCGGCTCTTTGCCAAGCGGTAGCCCACTGCCAGTCATGCGAAAAATCGCCGAAGGAATGTGTACGCAGATAAAGCGGTAACAGGCCAAGAAGTTGGTCACCCTGAGGTGCGGTTTCATCATGGAGCGCCAGGTGCTGCGCTTGCCAACCGAGCGCCGTATCCGCAGCGCCGACTTTTTCGGCAATGCGCAAAAAGGCACCGCTGGTGAAGGGATCATTGTGGTGATCCAGACTTGCCCAATCCGCTTCGCTAAGCGCGCTGGCCGAAGGGTGAGAAATTATTTTCATGGTGGAGCATCCTATCCTTATTCCATGCATTGGCGGTGGCGGGGGATGGGATAAAATGCCGCTTGTTTTCGATCGTTACCTCATCTGGCTTTTATTATTTCATGCGCATTCTGCTCAGCAACGACGATGGCTATCTTGCCCCGGGGCTTGTCCAGCTGGCGGCTAGCCTGGCAGGCTTGGGTGAGCTCACCGTGGTGGCACCAGAGCGTAACCGCAGCGGGGCAAGCAATTCGCTGACGCTCGATCGTCCGCTGCATCTGCGGCGTGCTGAAAACGGGTTTCAGTATGTTAACGGCACGCCTTCTGACTGCGTACATCTGGCAGTGACCGGGGTGCTGCCTGAGCAGCCCGACATGGTGGTGTCCGGCATCAATCTGGGCGCTAACATGGGCGACGATACGATTTATTCGGGCACTGTCGCTGCCGCCATGGAAGGCTATTTACTGGGGGTGCCAGCGCTTGCTATTTCACTGGCCAGCTCTGCGGGCAAGCATTTCGCAACAGCGGGCCGCGTGGCAAATGCGTTGGTGCAGCGATTTGCTGCGCAAGCCTTTGATTACCCGGTATTGCTGAATGTGAACGTGCCTGATTGCCCTTATGAGGCGTTACGCGGCATTCAAGTGACGCGCCTTGGACGTCGTCATAAAGCCGAACCTGCGGTGAAGTCCGTCACCCCACGAGGAGAACTCGTGTACTGGATCGGCGCTGCAGGCCCGGCGGCGGATGCGGGTGAGGGCACTGATTTTTTTGCGGTAGAGAATGGCTGGGTCTCGGTCACCCCGCTGCAAATCGATTTAACCCATGCCGGCCAGATGGCCGATGTGAATCAATGGATCAAGCCACTCAATGGACACAGCAGCCTTTAATTCGTCAGCGCAAGCCGGCATCGGCATGACATCACAGCGCACGCGTACGCGCATGGTCGAGCGCTTGCGTGAGCAGGGCGTGAAAGATCCCCGGGTGCTGCATGCCATGGGTGTGATTCCGCGCCATGTCTTTGTTGAACCTGCGCTGGCCAATCGCGCGTATGACGATACAGCCCTGCCGCTAGGCTTTGCGCAGACCATCTCGCAACCTTATGTGGTGGCGCGCATGATAGAAATTCTGATTCAGGGTCGTGAATTAGGCAAGACGCTGGAAGTCGGTGCGGGGTGCGGTTATCAAGCGGCAGTGCTGAGTCTTTTGACCAAGCAGGTTTTTGCCGTTGAACGGATTGCCCCCCTGTTGTCCCGCGCGCGGGATAACCTGCGCCAGCTCAAGCTCACGCGGATTCGCCTGAAGCATGCCGATGGCAATCTTGGTCTGCCTGAGGCGGCACCATTTGATACGATTATTCTGGCCGCCGCCGCACAGACCGTGCCGCAAACCTTGCTCGCACAGCTTGCCCCCGGCGGGCGATTGGTTATGCCGCTGATGATCTCTGCGGGGGGAGCGGAACAGGTGATTTGTTTGATTGAGCGTGCTGAATCCGGTTGGGTTGAAAAACGGTTTGATGCCGTACGTTTTGTGCCTTTGCTGGCGGGGGTGGAATGAACACCCCGATCAATGCAGCACGGTACATCGCTATCCTGCTGTTTGCCATGTTGAGTGGTTGTGCCACCCATGCGCCGGTGCCGGTGGTTGAGCGTAACAATCAGCCAAAAGTTGGTGATGCCGTCAGTAATGCTTCATCCAAAACTGTCGCGCCCGGGATGTATCTCGTGAAAAAAGGCGATACGCTGTATGGCATCGCATTGGATCATGGTGTGGATTACAAGGATGTTGTGGCCTGGAACCAGCTTGACAACGTGAACCTGATCAAAGTGGATCAACTGTTACGTGTTGCCCCGCCCGAAGGTGATGTGCAGGTCGCGGTGGCCAAGCCTGTGACTTCCTCCGGGGCTATCGAAACCAAATCTGCAAGCAACGCGGCCGGCATGAACACGACCGACCCGCATGCCACAGAGTTCTTCAAGCGCTCGCCCAAAGGAGGCAAGGTGGTGTTCTCTGCCAGTGCCCTGGCGCGAGTGCAATCCAGTGCAGCGGCTAATGTGACGGATGAGGCCGCAAGTCATGCGGGCACGTCCCCTGCAAACCTCCCTGTAGCACCGGCGACAACAGAGCCGAAGGCAGCCGAGACGCCTGCAGCGACTGAAAAACCTGCTTTGTCAGCCGATATAGGATGGGCATGGCCCACGAACGGAAAAATCCTGGCACCCTTTGCCGAGGGAAGCAGTAAAGGCATTGATCTCGCAGGTAAGCTGGGCGACCCCGTGCACGCTGCTGCCGATGGCGTGGTTTCGTATGCGGGGGCGGGTTTGCGTGGCTATGGCAATTTGGTGGTGTTACGCCACAATGCGACCTGGCTCTCGGTGTATGCCCACAACAGCAAGATCTTGGTGAAGGAAAAACAGGCCGTCAAGCGTGGGCAAACCATTGCCGAGGTCGGGTCAAGTGATACCGAAAGCCCGCGTTTGCACTTTGAGATCAGGCAACAAGGCAAATCAGTAGACCCGCAGAAAATTCTCCCTGCGCGTTAATTTTCTGCGGGGTCTGTTTTGTCAGATCGCCAGTCCTGCCGCGTCGAACATCCCGTCGAAAAGTACCGAGCTTAAATACCGCTCGCCCGAATCGGGCAGGATCACGACGATCGTCTTGTCTGCGTGTTCCGGTTGTCTGGCCAGGCGTGCTGCCACAGCCGCCGCTGCGCCACACGAAATACCGGAGAGGATGCCTTCTTCCTTCGCCAGGCGACGAGCGTACAGCACCGCGTCATCATTGCCGACTTGTTCGATCGCATCGACCAGAGAAAGATCCAGCACATCTGGCACGAAGCCAGCGCCGATGCCCTGAATCTTGTGCGGAGCCGGTTTGAGTGGTTCACCTGCGCGGTGCTGGGTGAGTACCGGGCTGGCTGCGGGTTCCACAGCCACCATGGTAACCATTTTGCCGCGTGTCTTTTTGAGGTAGCGCGCAATGCCGGTAATCGTGCCGCCGGTGCCGACACCGGCAACAACGATATCGACTTGCCCCTGAGTGTCATTCCATATCTCGGGACCGGTGGTCTGTTCATGAATGGCCGGGTTGGCCGGGTTCTTGAACTGATGTAACAGCACATAACGGTCAGGATTCGACGCAGCGACTTCCTCGGCTTTGGCGATGGCACCGTTCATCCCTTTAGCCCCTTCAGTCAGGATCAGCTTGGCACCGTAAGCGACGAGTAGCTTGCGCCGTTCGATACTCATGGTTTCCGGCATGGTCAGGGTGAGTGGAATCCCTTTGGCGGCGGCCACAAAAGCCAGCGCAATGCCGGTGTTGCCGCTGGTCGGCTCGATGATTTCCTTGCCCGGCCCCAGCAGGCCGCGTTGTTCCGCATCGGCCACCATGGCTGCGCCGATACGGCATTTGACGGAATAGGCCGGGTTGCGTCCTTCGATCTTGGCCAGCACCGTGGCGCTGGCACCATCGGTGATGCGGTTGAGCCGGATCAAGGGCGTATTGCCGATGGATTGCGCGTTGTCGGTGTAAATTGACATAAAACCTCCGGATGTTTGATTTGGCGTGACAGTTTATGGCCGCGTCGTAAAAACCACGGTGCAGGGTTGTCGGAATGCTCGGATGTGAAGTGTAGACCTTCGGTGCATAAATTCCAATGAATTCCAATGAGCAGCGATGGCATTCGGCGGCGACTCGTCATGGCAAAACTCCTGTATTTGGGCTAGGATGGTAACAATGATCGAGCGCAGAAAATAGCCATGGTACCTATGCAAAACGACTATTTGTCTTCTGAATTGCCTGCGGTTTTAACGCCGTTGGTGCCGAAGATTGCGGCTTTTCGCCGTGATATTCATGCGCATCCCGAGCTGGCATTCAATGAACATCGCACCGCTGAAAAAGTGGCGGAATATCTGGAAAGCCTTGGTCTGGAAGTGCATCGCGGGGTCGCGCGTACGGGCGTGGTGGCTAGGCTCACCTTGGGCACCAGTCCTCGAGCCATTGGCCTGCGTGCCGACATGGATGCCTTGCCCTTGCGAGAACTCAATACATTCCCGCA
>JALRCC010000185.1 GCA_023257495.1 Rugosibacter sp.
GTTGGGCACGGCGCAAGCCGAAATTCGCAAGAAAAATCGACGTGACCTGACCTTGATTGCCTTAACGCCAGGCAGTCATGTGGCGGGCGTTTTTACGAAAAACAGGTTTTGTGCTGCACCCGTCCTCGTGTGTCGCGAACACTTGGCACGCACAGCAGATGTGCGCGCGTTGGTCATCAATACGGGGATTGCCAATGCGGGCACGGGCGAGCAGGGGTTGATCGCGGCAAATGATACCTGTGCAGCGGTAGCGCAGTTACTGGGATGCGTCTCCGATGCTGTCTTGCCGTTTTCCACGGGCGTGATTCTGGAACATTTACCGACAGATCGTCTTGTTGCGGGATTGCCTGCAGCGCATGCGGATTTATCTGAAAACAATTGGCATGCTGCCGCGCACGCCATCATGACGACGGATACGGTGGCTAAAGCGGCGTCGCGCCGTATCACCAGCGCCGACTTTTCAGTGACCGTGACCGGCATGTCCAAAGGTGCCGGCATGATACGGCCGAATATGGCAACCATGCTGGGGTTTGTTGCAACAGATGCGGGCGTGGCACCTGCCTTGCTGCAGCAACTTGCAAAAGAAGCTGCGGATAGATCGTTCAATTGCATCACTGTGGATGGGGATACGTCAACCAATGATTCTTTCATTTTGATTGCCACTGGTGCGAGTGGTTTATTGATCGACAATGAACATTCACCGCATTGGCCCGCAGTGCGTGAGGCGGTGATTGGTGTTGCACAAGAGCTGGCACAAGCCATTGTGCGCGACGGTGAAGGAGCGACAAAGTTCATTACGGTAGCGGTAAGCGGCGGTAAAACGTCTGCGGAATGTCGTCAAGTGGGCTATGCCATTGCGCATTCGCCGTTGGTTAAAACCGCATTTTTTGCCTCGGATCCCAATCTGGGTCGTATTCTTGCTGCCATTGGTTATGCGGGCATTGACGATCTGGATGTGTCGCGGGTGCGTGTTTGGCTGGGCAGCGCAGGCGAGAAGATATTGGTTTCTGCCCAGGGTGGACGCGCTGCGAGTTATCGCGAAGAAGATGGCGCACGCATTATGCAGGCTGCTGAAATCACCGTGCACGTTGATTTGGGCGGTGGCGCAGCGAATGCAACTGTGTGGACCTGCGATCTGTCGTATGACTATGTGAAAATCAATGCCGATTATCGTTCTTGATAAGGAAAAGATTTGTCCATGAAAGATCTTCCCGAAAATGCAGCGCGTTTTGCCCGGGCGATGGCATTGTTTGATGCAGTGAATAGTCAGGATCCGAACCAGGATGAGGGGCAACCCAAAGAGTTGCTCTATGGCCAGCGCATGAGCGAGATGCTGCATCGCTATGCGCCCGATGCAGACGAAGCAGTACAGTTGGCAGTACGCGCGCAACATATTCGTCGTTGGAGCGTGCCGCGCAGTGATTATCCGCTGACCAAAGAGGGCTATTTTCAGTGGCGCACAGGCTTGTATCGGATGCATGCCGAACTTGCCGGGGCTTTGATGCAGCAGGCGGGTTATGCGGCGGATTGCACAGAAAACACACTGGAACGCACGCAAGCGGCTATCGCAAAACGGCGGCTGAAACATAATCCGGATAGCCAATTGCTGGAAGATGTTGCCGGCTTGGTTTTTATTGAGCACTATATGGTCGGTTTTGTGGCCAGCAAACCGGATTACGACGAAGAAAAATGGATCGATATCATTCGTAAAACATGGCAGAAAATGTCGGATAACGCGCACCAATTTGCTGTGTCAGGGGCGTTGCGTTTGCCGGAGCAATATGTGCCGTTGATTACTCGGGCGATTGGCTGATTGGCGGATGAAAATACCACGATGAACATTGGTTTTATTGGTTTGGGTTTGATGGGACGGCCAATGGCGCTTCATTTGGCACAGGCTGGTCATACACTGCATTTGTGGGCACGGCGCGAAGCCTCTTTGCGGCCTTTTGCTGCGACAGCTGCGGTGATTCATGAAAGTCCTGCCGCTGTGGCACGGCATGCCGATATAGTGATTACCATAGTGTCTGATAGCCCGGATGTCGAAGCGGTCTGCCTGGGCGAGCATGGCATCATTGCGGGGGCAAAGACTGGCTCTTGCGTGATTGACATGAGCACGATTGCTCCCGATGCGGCACGTCAGATTGGTGTTCGCCTGGCCGAGCAGGGCGTTCATTTTCTGGATGCGCCTGTTTCAGGGGGAGAGATCGGTGCGATCAATGCCACGTTAACCATCATGGTAGGTGGCGACAATGAAGTGTTTGAAAAGGTGAAGCCTGTGCTTTTGTGCATGGGTAAAACAATTACCTGGATAGGAGCCAGTGGTGCGGGCCAAGTGGCTAAAGCCTGTAATCAGATTGTTGGCAGTGTTACCCTGCTGGCGGTAGCCGAAGCGTTGAATTTCGCCCGACAAAGTGGCGTTGATCCAGCGCTTGTGCGGCAGGCATTACTGGGCGGGGCAGCTTATTCCAGAATTCTGGAAAATCATGGTCAGCGCATGCTGGATCGACAGTTTGCTCCGGGATTCAAAGCATGGATGCAACAGAAAGATTTGCGCATCGTGATGAATGAAGCGCATCGCTTGGGGCTGATGCTGCCTGCAACAGCTGCCGCCACACAAATATTTAATGCAGCGGTGGGCAGCGGGTTGGGGGAAGCCGATACAGTCGCTGTGCTACAGCTCCTCGAAAAAATCGGCTCAGTAGTCGAGAGCAATAACAAGTAGGCAACGAAAGAAATTTTATGGATGCCATCAAAACTGTCTTGCCGCCGCCAACATCGCGTGCCATGACTGCGCAACTGGGGCTGGATGCGATCATGAAGAATGCCCCTGTCGGAATCTTGTTTACCCGGCAGAGCTTACTTGTACAGGCCAATGAGCAATGCGCAGTGATCTTTGGTTATACGGTTGATGAGCTTGTCGGACGCAAGGCTGTGATGCTTTATCCGAGTGAGGCAGATTATGAGTCGCTGGGAAAAAAAGCCAGTAACTCGCTGACGGCGGGTGAGTTATTTCAGACAGATTATGAAATGCAGCGTAAAGATGGTTGCCGCGTGTGGTGCCGTTTACGCGGGCGGGCTATTAATCCGAAACACGTTGTTGATGGCACTTTGTGGACCATAGAGGATATTACTGAAGAGCGTCTGATGACGCAGTCTCTGGAGAACCGAACGAACGAGCTGACCGCAATTTTTGAATCGCAAGCTATGGGAGTCGCCATTATTCGGGACGATCGAATTGTGCGGAGCAATCGGCGTTGGGAAGATATTCGACGCATGGTGACTGAGTTGTCAATTGATCAATCGGAAGAGTTCTTTTTTCATAGTAATGAAGCGTATGAGAGGCTCCAGCAGTCCGCATCGCTACAGTTCCGACAGGGACAGGTTTTCAGTACGGAGCAAAAATACAGGGATGACGGCGAAGGCCCATTATGGCTACGCATGGTGGGAACAGCTTTGGATGCTACGCACCCGGAAGCGGGTGCTGTATGGATGATTGAGGACATTACTGATCGTCGGTTGGCAGAAGAAACTCTGCGCGATGCCCATGATGTGCTGGAAAGCCGGGTTCTGGAACGAACTAAAGAGCTTGAGTCGGTTGTTATTCAGTTGCAACAGGAAGTATCCGAGCGGATACGTGCTGAGCGGAATGTGTGGGAAATTGCGCATCATGACAGCTTGACCGGATTACCGAATCGGGTACTGCTTCATGATCGTCTGGAACAAGTGCTTGCCAGTGGGCAACGCAACCGTCACCAAGCCGCTGTGATGTTTCTTGACTTGGATCGTTTCAAGAAAATCAACGATACGTTGGGCCACGCGATTGGGGATGAGCTACTCAAGCATGTGGCACAGCGATTGACCAGTGTGGTACGTGCAGTTGATACCGTATCACGTATTGGAGGTGATGAATTTGTCATTCTTCTCCACGAAATTTCCTCTGTAGGTGATGCTTTACTGGTGGCGGAAAAAATTTTGGTCGCTCTGGATCCTGTGATTATGGTTGAAGGCCATGCATTGCAGGCTACGCCTTCAATAGGCATCAGTATTTATCCGGATGATGCAAGTGATGCTGTATTGTTAATGAAAAATGCCGATGCGGCGATGTATCACGCTAAAGATGCGGGGCGTAATACGTTTCGTTTGTATTCATCCAAAATGGACGAACAGGCCTCACGGTTTTTTGCAATCGAACAGCGTTTACAACATGCGATTAAAACAGAACAAATGGTGCTGTATTACCAGCCCCTCATAGATTGGTCGAGTTGCACGGTTTGCGGCATGGAGGCATTAGTTCGGTGGAAAGATCCTCTCCATGGGCTGGTTATGCCGGAAGAATTCATTTCGATAGCGGAAGAAACCGGTTTGATCGTTCCTCTGGGTGAATGGGTTCTGACAGAGGCATTGCGCCAAAATCGACTGTGGCAAGAAGCTGGCAGGCCGGTAGTGCCAATATCTGTCAATTTGTCACCACGACAGTTCCGGCAGCCTGGATTGGCCGATACCGTCCGACGAATTCTTTTGGAAACAGGGCAACCGGCGCATTTTCTTGAGCTGGAAATTACAGAATCCAGTTTGATGCATGATGCTGCCGAAACAATTTCGATATTGAATGAGCTGGCGGCACTTGGCGTGAGAATTGCCATAGATGATTTTGGTACAGGCTATTCAAGCTTAAGTTATTTAAAGCGTTTTCATGTGCATAAGCTCAAGATTGATCAGAGTTTTGTGTGTGATGTGACAACAGATGCGGATGATGTTGCTATCGTGACGGCTGTTGTTGGTTTGGCAGACAGCATGGGGCTGGAAACTATTGCTGAAGGGGTTGAACGCTTGGATCAGCTCAACGCGCTTATCAAGTTGGGATGTCACAAGTTTCAGGGGTTTCTTTTTTCTCGTCCCTTGCCAGCGGAAGCGGCAGATAGTCTTTTCACTCCTACGATTCCGCAAGGGATGCAACAA